>CAZAHQ010000007.1:0-22448 GCA_964484415.1 uncultured Acidobacteriota bacterium
GGCGTGCCACTGACGGTGTTTTCCTATCGGCCACTGCGCGCACAGGACTGGCACGCTGAGTATGGCCTGTTGAAGGCGGAGATTGTGGCGCTGGGACCTGACCGCGCTGCCGATCCTGCGGTGGAGGCCCAACAGCTCGAGTGCGCCGCCGCTCGTCTCGGAGATGAGTGCGTGCGGCGCGGCATCGGCCATCTGCACGCGCACTTCGCGAATGTGGCGTCGGAGCTGGCGCGGCGCGTTGCCCAGTCCCGCGGCGTTACCTATACGGTGACGGCGCATGCTCGCGATATCTTCCTCGGCACTCTCGATGTAGCGGCAGTGCGCCGCCGCCTGCACGAGGCGCGTGCCGTGGTGACGATCAGTCAGTTCAATCGTGACCATCTGATCCATCGGTTCGAGGTCCCGCCGCAGCGCCTGCACCTGATCTACAACGGGGTTCGACTCGAGGACTTCGAGTTCCAATCGGACGATCAGCGCGAGCCGCTGATCCTGGCCGTTGGCAGGTTGATCGAGAAAAAGGGGTTCGAGGATTTGATCGAAGCGGTGAGGGTTCTGGGTGTTCAAGGGAACGCTCCACGCTTGGCGATCATCGGCTCGGGGCCGCTTGAAGACGCGCTGCGCCGCCAAATCGAGGCGGCGGGGCTTGCCGATCGCGCCACGCTGCTCGGATCGCTCGCGCCGTCACAGGTCGTGAGCTGGCTTGGCCGAGCAGGTGTGGTAGCTGCTCCATGTCGAGTCGGCGCGGATGGAGATCGAGATGGGCTGCCAACAGTTTTGCTCGAGGCGATGGCTGTCGGCGCACCGTGTGTCGCGACACCCGTGAGTGGAATCCCGGAGGCGATCGAGCATGAGGTGACTGGGCTCTTAGTAGCCGAGCGCGACCCGATCGGGCTGGCGCAGGCTTGCCGCACGCTTCTCACCGACCGAGCGCACGCACGCAGGCTCGCGCACCGCGCCCGACTCCGAATCGAACAACAGTTCGACCTGTCGCAGAACGCCGGACTGCAGCGCGCGGTGTGGGACGGCTGACTCGGTGCGTCGCGAAATCGCTACTCCTCATCTTGTGTTCCGAGTCCACAACCGCCGTGGGCTCGGTCATCTCGTGCGCGCGACGCTACTAGCCCTTGAACTACAAAAACTGGCGCCTGGCTGCGGGATCACCTTCGTGGTCCGAAACCAGCCAGCCAAGCAGTACGAGTTGCGGGGAGTACGCTACCTCGTCGCACCCGACCCAGATCACCTTGGCCGATCGCCGAGAGAGTTGTTTCTCCCTGCCGTCGACCTGCTGATCGACGACACGGTGGTTCCACCACTGGAAGGCGATGAGATTGCCGAATCCGGGGTGCCTCGCGCGCTGGTGATGCGACGAAGCACGCCGCAGCGCCACGCCGAACTGCTCGCGCACCCGGCGCTCCACTCGATGCGGGCGATTGTGGTGCCTCACGAGGAAAGTGATTTCGGCCACCAATTCCCGGTGGAACTCGCGGAGCGCGTGACGTATGCCGGTGCCGTGGCGCGTCAACCGGACCCCACAATCGGTGCACAACGGCTCGCGCGATATGGCATTGCCGATTCAGACGCACTGCTGATATCGACGCCCGGCGGCGGCGGCTTCGAGGCAGACCTCGAGCGCTTCATTGCGATCGTCGAGGAGGTCCATACACAGATCCTGAACTCACACCCGAGACTCAAGCACCTGTTGGTTCTCGGGCCGAACGCGGCGCATCGCCCGGTCGGTCTCCCTCGGCTGATGGTGATCGACGAGGAGCCCCACCTTGCGAGCTTGTTCCCACACGCGCGAGCCGTGATATCGGCTGCGGGGTACAACACCATCAACGAACTCCGAGTGGCCCAGGCTCCTGCGATGTTGCTGCCGGGAAACCGCCGCTACGACGATCAGGTCGAACGATGCACGCGGCTCGGGGCACTCGGCCTGGCGGCCGTGTTCGATGCCAATCAGCCGGCGCGCGCGGTCGAAGGGATCGTGGCAACTCTCTGTGACGACGCAGCGCTTGCCACGATGCGAGAGGCCCACCGGGTTCACCCACTGGCGCTCGGGAACGAGCGTGCCACCCATGCGCTACTGGCAGCGTTACGAGCATGAGAGATCGCATCGCGCGCATTCCCGAGATCGTCACAGCGGCGCTCGGCGGTCGCTGGGAGATCGCTAGCGTTACTGATTTGCGCGAGCAACGGGCTGTCGCCGTGCTCGCCGAAACGGGGTTGCCGCGGAAGAAGGTCGTCGTGAAACTGTTCCCAGATTCCGAGCAATCACAGCGTGCGGCGGATGCGCTCACCCTGATTTCAGCACGGCTTGCCGAGTCGAAGCGAAGTTCGTTTCTCACCGTGCCGGGTCTACTGTTTCACGACAAAGCGCATGCACTCCTAGCACAGTCCCACGCGTCAGGGATCGCGCTTGATTCCGTATCCACCCAGGTGTTGACCACCCGCATGGAGTCGATCAGTCGCGCACTCGCCGAGTTGCACCGGCTTCCGGCGCACGGTGCCGTTCCGCGTACGCTTGCCGACCAGATGACGGAGCTGATTCGGCCGGGGCCCGCTCAGTTGGCGGCGGATCTTCCGGAACATGCAGCGCTGATCGAATCTGCGGTCCAACGCATGCATCAGTGGGACCGCCAAGACCCGGCACCGCCACGCCCGTGCCTACTTCATCGCGATTTCCAACTCCGCCAACTCTTCGATGCAGGCACCGGTATCACCGTGGTCGACTGGGACGACCTCGCCGCTGGCGATCCGGCATTCGATATTGGGTACTTCATCGCCTACCTCCGCTCACATCTGCCTCAAACAGTTGCCTCGACCTGCAGCGCCGCGTTTCTCCGCGGCTATCGGTCGTACGGCACCAGCAACACCACAGATCGTCTGCCGTTGTGGCTCGCCTTCAATCTGTTGAGGAGAGCGGCGCGCCGGTGGAGGTTGCGTGATCCGGGGTGGGAAGCGGAGATGACAAAGATGCTTAGCGAGCTGCGTGGCCACCTACAAGGGTCGACGATCCAAGCGTGACGGTAAGCACAGCCTGGGCCGTTGGCGCACAGGCCCGAAGCTAACCGTGGACGCGCGGTACCTCGGGTACGACGCCAGCACGAGCAGCGCTGATCGTGTTGGCGTTTTCGCCCTCATCTCGAACCGGGCGGCGGTGCTCGGTGACGAGAGAGCGCTGGCCACAGCGCGGTTGGAACAAGTTGGCTCCGCAATCGATGCTCCGCCGTGGGCTCGACTGTACCTCGGCCGTGCACTGCGAGAGCGTCGCGAACCTCGCAGCGTCGAGTTGTTTCGCGTAGCTAATTCAGCCTTCGATCGGGATCGCGACCTCGAAGGTAGCGTCATGGGACCGGCACGTCTGGCCTACTACTTCGGGCACACCGATCGATACAAGGAGGTGTCAGCCGAGCTGCAGCTTGCCGGGCCAGTGGCGCGCCAGGCAGAGCGCGACGATCTGCTAGCAGAGACTCTTGCACAGCGCGGATCGAACAGCCGCGACGCCGGTGCAGTGCAAAGAGGCGGACCATACGCGTCGCTCGAACACAGCGGTCAACCTCGCCAATGCTCTTCACGGCATGATTCGCGCCGCGTTGGAACTGGAAGCCAGAGGTCGAGTCGAAACCAGCGAGCTACGTCGCATCGCGGAGCAGGCGCTCGTCGAAACCGTGCCGCGCTCCCGTGCAGCGTCGCTCGCGCACGCCGTGCTTGGCGATCTGTCCGAGAGCGAACCGGCGCTCACGCGTTACCTGACGGCGCTCGCTACGTACGACCGTGCAGCTCGCCGGCCTCCGCCGGGGAGCTTGATGACCGGCGGCTTGGTGTTACTCAGTGTTGCTCCCGAACGCCACTAGGAGGCCGGGCGCCTGATGGAGGAGTCACGCGCGGCGGCAGTCGCCGCAGAAGGAGATTCGAATCAGGGAGAATCCTCGGAGGATGCGCATCCGCACGGTGGTTGAGTGGCAATTGCGATCGAGCGTTCTCAGCCTCCCTGGCGGCACTCGATCGATTCGAGGCGTCGCGGGGAGATGGCAATGATGCCGGGCTGCGCGTCGCAGTCTTTGCACGCGAGGCGCGTCCATTTCATGCGCAGGCTGGTCAACGGTTGCCCGCCGGCAGCGGCAAATCGACACGCGCCGATCTCGAGTTGGCGTTTCTGACGTTGGAGCCAATGCGAGTGCGTGCGCTGCTCGTTCACCTGGCCGCAGGACAGTCGAAAGTCGAAACACACACCAGCGCTGCCGCACCGCCCGAACTGAGCGTCCTGACCGGCGCGATCGCACGAGTCCAACGACGCCTCGTGGAATCGATGCTCGCCGATACAGAGCATGCCGCGGAGTTGACACGCTTGTCAGTGCTCGAGTTGCAGAAATTAGAACTGCTGGCCAAGCAACCAGGAAACAGGGCCGACGTACCGCCCTCGATTCCATCGTTGGTTGAAATTCAATCCTCGCTCGACAACGACGAAGCGATGCTGGCCTACCCGATCTCGCACCGTGAGGAAGGGGGGGCAGGTGGGTGACTCGAGTCACGCACGACACAGTGACGGCTGTGACGCTCCCTGAGGTGCGGGAGTTGACAGGCAAGATCGAGCGGTTCGTGAACTTGGTGAGGTGACAGGATCAGTGTGAAGTCACCGGCGCCACGCTCCTGGCTCGGAATCTGATCGAGCCGCAACCGGGTTTCATCACACCATCTACTCGCCGCCAGATCGTTTTGCCCAATGGCGGGTTCTGGACGTTGGCGTTCGATGCACTCATGGTCGGCCCGCAACGAGTACGTGTCGCGGAACTATTCGAGACCTCGGTCTCACCGGCCGCTAACCTGTGGTTGCGTTGGCGGCATGCCCCGCCATCGCGCCGCGAGTCGACGGCACTGGTGTTCGCCGATCCGCAACTTCCCACCCTATCCGGCGAACCCGCCGATGAGCGCGGTTGGATGATCGCGCAGGGATCTCAGTTGGGTCGGCTCCCATCTTCCGAGCTCGAAGGTCGACGAATCGCGCATGCACTCGATGGCGTTCTGTGGCGCGGCGGCGAGGCCACCGAGAGTCGCCTCATGCAGGACCGATTGCAGCGCCACGCGATCTTGCACTTCGCAACACATGCTTTGGTCGATGACACAGAACCGCGTCGCTCCGCAGTTCTGCTCTCACCCGGCGAGAACGATCAAGACGGCCTGCTGCAGGCGCGCGAGATCGTCGCGCTCGCCTTGGATGGTCGCGTGGTGATCCTGTCGGCGTGTCGGCCTGTCGCGGTCGTGCAGGCGTGGTCGTCGAAGGGGGAGGTCGCTCAGCCTCGCGCGATCGTTCTTCGCTGGCGGGGCGCACCGCGTCATCGCCGGTCTGCAGCCTCTGCGCGACGATTGCACCACGCTCACGGCGGTAAGGTGGCGGCGCGTTTGGCGAGCGGAAGCACGCACGGTGCGGCGCTGGCCGGCGCCTGACGTGAAGCGATCAGCGGCGGTATGCCGGCCCACGGGTGGTCGGCGGTGGGGTTGCTGGGGGATGGTGCGGTCGAACCCCTGGCAGGTATCCCGCCACGACGGTCGAGAACATGGCTGTCAATCGGAGCGCTGTTGCCGTTGAGCTTGGTGGTCGCGCGAGTTATCGCCTCGCACCCCGCAGTGTCTCTACGAGGTGACCAGAGAATTGCTGCGTCCCCCAAATCGACCGGCTTCGACGGCCTTGGAACCTCGACAATCAACGGTCTCAGAATCGAGGCTGACCTCTTCCGGCGCGTGCGGACGGTCGAGTCGAGTCAGCCGTACCAGGGGATAACTGAACTATGAATGAGGGCGGGGTCTGTCGCTCTACCCAACCATACCTCGCTGAAAGTGGCTTCCGTGCGATGGGGAGCGGGAGTATGCTCCGACTACATAGGATCCAGGATCGTCCGAGAGTGCGGCCGATCGGCGAGGGTGCCGGGGCAAGGAAGGGAAGATCATGCGGGTCGTCATCGTCGACGATCATGTGCTGTTTCGGGCGGCGATCAGGAGGCTGCTCGAAGCTGCAGGAGTTGAAATCGTCGGAGAAGCGGCCACAGGCGATGAAGTCATGGCGCTGGTTCAGCGCTGCACTCCCGACATGGTCTTGATGGATCTCGGCTTACGCGGCGACGATGGGCTGGTCGTTACAAAGCGCATCCGAGAGGAGTCACCCGGCTTGCCGGTGGTGATCCTGACCGGCTCTACCAACCGCGACGACCTTATGCGGGCTTTTCAGGTTGGTGCTCGGGGCTACCTCCCTAAGACAGTCGACGCCGAGCAGTTTCTCGCTGCGCTCGCCGCGGCTGAACAAGGCGAATTCGCCATTCTGCCCGAGATGGCTCGTCTGGCACTGCATGAGATCGCGGTATTGAAGCCGAGCTCCGGAGTATCAGCCAGCGAGCCGCTCACCGACCGCGAACTCGAGGTGCTCACCAGTATGGCGCGCGGATGCACCACGACGTGCGAGTTGTCCGAGGCACTGCGCATCAGCGAGAACACGGTGAAATTTCACGTCCGCAATATTCTGGTCAAACTCGACGCTGGGACACGAGCACAGGCTGTCGCCCTGGCGTTGCGCAACGGCATCGTCTCGCCCTGATCGCCGTGATGACCCGCGCAGTGGAGTCAGAGGAGGGGCGCCGGTCTGCAATCGTGACTCCATCCATCACTATCGCCTTCATCGGAGTTATCTCGATCCTTCTGCTTTGGCTCGGACAGGCGACGATCACCGGCCGCACCGTTCGAGACATGCGGGTCTCAGAGACGCTGACCGAGATCGAACTCGGCGCATCACTGGCACATGTATGGTTGGAAGAGGCGTTGCAAGGCGATGCCGACATCGACATGAGAGCCGATGTACTGAGACGAATCGTGGATGCTTCTCGAAACGCGGCCACGCTACGACAGATCCTCGATGAGCAACTCGACAGCGACCCTACCGTAACGAGGCGATTGGTTCGTATTCAAACTCACCTCGAGACAATGCAACGCCTCGTTCCTGAGCGTCAGGTGTTAGGAAGCAAGTCGGGAGCTGGATCGCTGCTGGACCTGCAGTTCGATGCGGCGTTCAACAGCCTCCTCGCGGATGCAACGTTGGTGCGCCAGACAGTTGCGAGCGCCGTACCGCTGCACCAGGCCCGTTCGCGTCGCTGGATGCTCACGATCATCGGGCTCTGGCTTTGTGCACTCATTGTCGCGTTGCTGACCTTGGCGGCCCAACATCGTCGCTTGCAGCAGGCCCATGCTGCGGCGCTTATCGGTGAGCGGAGATTAGCGACGATCCTTGGCAGCATCGGTGAGGGGATCGTCGCGATCGGCAAGTCAGGAGAGATAGCGTTTATGAACCGGGTCGCGTCGCAGATCACTGGCGCCGATCAGGAGCGCGCACTCGGGAAGCCGCTAGAGAGCATTTGGCCCGCGGTGCGCGAGGAGGATTCACGATCGTCTGCCTTCAGTGTCGGTAGGCGCGGCGGTTCGGGGAGACCCATGGAAGCGGGCGAGATGACCGTTACCAACACCCTGGGTGAGGAGCGAATCATCGAGCAGGCGCGGGCTCCGATGAGTGATCCTCGCGGGCAGGAGGAAGGGTCGGTGCTGATCTTGAGGGATATCACCGAGCGTCGGCGAAACGAAGCGGCGCTGCGCGATCAGGAAGCGCGATTGATGCAGGCTCAGAAACTCGACGCTGTCGGCCGGCTCGCTGGCGGCGTTGCCCACGACATCAACAACTACCTGGGCGCGATCGGTGCCAACTGCGCCAGCCTGAAGATCACTTACCGCGACGACGCCCGGGTCGTCGAGACAATGCGACACGTCGGCGAGATCGTCGATCATGCCTCAGCTTTTCTGCGCCGCCTCCTCGTGTTCACCCGCGAGCACAAGTCGGACTCGATCCCGACCGACATCAATTTCGCGATCCGCGAGGTCGCCCGGATGGTCGGCAGCGTGATCCCGGCCACCATCAATATGGAGTTCGACCTCGACTCGGAAGCGTGCATCGCCACACTTGACCCATCCCTTTTCGAGCAGGTGGTGGTCAATCTGATCGTCAACGCCCGCGACGCACTTCCCGGCGGTGGCACGATCACAATCCGCACTCGCCGCGTGACCGTTTCACCTCAGGAAGCGCCGCGAGGACTGGCGCAAGATTGGATCGAGTTACAGATCAGCGACAACGGAATCGGTATCCCTGAGTTGATCAGGGGCCAAATCCTCGAGCCGTTCTTCACCACCAAGCGGACCATGGGCTGCAGCGGCCTCGGCCTCTCAACTGTCAATTCGGCGGTGACACAAGCCGGCGGGTCGCTGCAGATCGCAAGCGAGGTCGGGAAGGGGACCACGATCGTCGTTCGCTTGCCCCGTGTCGAAGTCGAACGTCACGCGGACGCAACGTTGCCTGCCGCACACGCAACCGCCGGCAATCTCGGGTTGCGCATCTTGGTCGTGGAGGACAACGAGGTGATGCGTACGAGCCTGGGCGGCTTGCTGGTCGCGCTCGGTCACTCTGCCACGACTGCCAATGATGGCGAAAGCGGACTCAAGGCGTTCTTCGAATACGGACCGTTCGATCTGGTAATCACCGACGTTGTGATGCCCCGCTGTTCGGGTCGAGATCTGGCGCAGCAGGTCTGGCGCTATGATCCCTCGACCAAGTTCCTGTTCATGTCCGGGTACTCCGAGCCTGATCAAGTCTCGGATCTCCTCGCGGACCAACGGGCCGTGTTTCTTTCAAAACCGTTTCACGAATGCGCACTTTGCACAGCGATCGAGTCCCTGCGGTCCCCGTCCAGCGAGTAATTCAGTCGGCACCGGGTTCCCACCTACCCGGTCGGGTGGGTAAGTCCCTACCCAAGAATGTTCGTCACAAGCCATCCGCCGTTACGGCGACAGCCGTTGTCGCAACCCGTACAACTCACCCTGCGTCGGCGCCACAGCATCTGTCGCTCGATACGCGAGGAGGGCAAGACAATGAACGGGAGGAAAGATCCACATCGTCGACCGAGGGGATTGGCGAAACTGGCTTGTCTGGCGCTGCCGCTGTTGACACTCGCGCCGGCGGCTCATGCCCAGGCAACACAGGCGTGCAAGACGGCCGAGGTCGTCGCGCTCGATCAGTTCTTCTGGCTCAATCGGCTAGGAGCGTCGGAGCCGCAAGGGATGATCTACGCGCTGCGTCGCGACGTCGTTCCGCGAAGTTTCAACGAAGATGTCTGCCCCCAAAGCCAGCCACAGATGAACCAGCTCTCGGCCGGCATGGTCAAGCTGCGTCGCAGCGTCCGCCCGAGGCCGCTTGTGCTGCGCATCAATGAGGGCGACTGCCTCGATATCAGTTTCAAGAACCTGCTCGACCCGGTGCGGCGAGACGAGGAACAGCCGAATGAACGTGACGCATCGATCCACGTCGTCGGCATGCAATACGTCACGGCCCCTCAAGACGGGGGAATGAACATCGCCACCGACCCCAACGGAGTCGTCTCGCCGGGCAACTCGATTACCTACCGAGTCTTCGCCGAAAAGGAAGGCACTTACCTGATGTACAGCGGCGCGGCGATGACCGGAGGCGAGAACTATGCCGGCTCGATCTCGGCAGGACTGTTTGGAGCGATCACCGTCGAACCCAGGGACTCGCGCTACTTCCGCAGCCAAACTAGCAAGAAGGACTTCGATCTGGCGAAGGTACCGGCGCCCGCCGGGTGGGATACCAGTTTCCCGTATCTCAACTACTCGGCGGTGTATCCGGCCGCCAGCCTCGATCCCGAGATCTGCTGGCAAGCGGGAGAGCCGATTTTGGAGATGACACAGAACGGCAAGATCCTGCAGCCCGATCTCAACGCAGCGATCACCGGGCCCGGCGACCGCCTCGCTGGCTGGGACGCGAATCCGCCGACCCCGATTCCCAATATCTACTGGGATCGCAATGAGCCGTTCCGCGAGTTCACCGTGATCTTCCACGATGAGATCGGCGCGGTTCAAGCATTCCCGCATTTCCAGGATCAGATTCTCCAGCACACCCTACACAGCGTCCGCGATGCATTCGCCGTCAACTATGGTACGGGCGGCGCTGGTGCTGAGGTGCTCGCCAACCGGCTGGGCGTCGGACCGATGCACAAATGCGTTGACTGCCGCTATGAAGAGTTCTTTCTAACTTCGTGGGCGGTGGGCGATCCCGCGATGGTGGTTGACGTTCCGGCCAACTACCCCTGCTCCGAAAGCGACCTCAAGCAAGGGAAGAACTGCGTACCGACCCCGGGTGTCAAGGCGACCGTCGCCTACTACCCCGATGATCCGTCCAATGTCCATCACAGTTACCTCAACGACCACGTCAGGTTCCGCAATCTGCTCGCCGGTAGCGATGACCATCACATCTTCCATTTGCACGCGCACCAGTGGCTGCAAACGCCCAACGCCGACACGTCGACATATATGGACAGTCAGGCAATTGGCCAAGGAACAAGTTTTACCTATGACATCGCCTACGGGGGGAGCGGTAATCGGAACCAGACTCCTGGCGACTCGATCTTCCACTGCCATTACTACCCGCACTTCGCCCAAGGGATGTGGGAGCTGTGGCGAGTGCACGACACGCTCGAGACCGGTACCGAGCTAGATAAGCAGGGCCGCCCTGTCTACAAGCTCAACAAGCTCGGTGAGGTGGTGACCACGACGCGCGCTCTTCCGGATGGAGAGATCAAGTACGGCACGCCGATCCCAGCCATCGTCCCTCTCCCCAACAAAGCGATGGCGCCGCGCCCAACCGCAGTGCGACTCGTCGACGGGCGCATCGACACGACATACGTACTCAACCAGGCGAACGCCGCCAAGACCGCACTCTCTCCTTACTTCAACCCCGGCTTTCCGTTCTATATCCCTGGTGAGTCCGGCGAACGGCCGCCACAGCCGCCGCTGGATTTCGTTTCCGGTGGCTCGTCACCGAGCGGCGTCCGCGACGGTGGATTGCCTCGATGGGTGGCCCTGGAAGGAACATCTGTCAGTCACCAAAGCCGGCTAGACATGAGTAAGGACGTGACCAGCTTGCGCGCTAAGTGGCTGCCTCACGATGGAACCGACCTCGAGAAGATCGCGATGGAGACCCACGAGCGGGTCGGGTTCGACACCCCCGCAGCGAACACCAACGCTGTGCCGGCAGCGACGCTAAAGGACATCCGCTTCAATGGCATGCTGCGTGTCGCTGGTGCGCCATTTGCCGATCCGTGTCGGACCGACGCAGGAGCACCGATCCCCGTCACGCGCCGCTACAAGGGTGCTGACATCGAACTCGACATCAAACTCAACAAAGAGGGCTGGCACTTCCCGCAGTCGCGCATCTCGACGTTGATCGAAGACGTGCCCGCGACGCTGGCCGGAACACGAAACCCAGAACCACTCTTTATTCGCGCTAACAGCAACCAGTGCATCGAGTACCAGTTCACGAATCTCGTCCCGATGGACTATCAGACGGACGATTTCCAGGTCAAGACTCCAACCGACATCATCGGCCAACACATCCACCTGGTGAAGTTCGACGTGCTTGCCTCCGATGGCGGCGGCAACGGCTTCAATTATCAGGATGGCTCGTCGAGTCCTGAGGTAGTTCAACAGATCATCGACGCTGTTCGTAGCAGGAATCAGTGCCCAGTGGGGGTAACTGACACGTACGACCCGGTCACTGGCGAGCTCAAGTGTCCCACGGCGGTCGCGGACGAGCGGTTCGGTGACGGCAACGATCTCAACTGCAACGGATATCCTGACTTCAAGGGTGCGCAAACCACGGTTCAGCGTTGGTGGGCCGACCCTGTCGTCGGTAACGACGGTAGAGACCGCACGCTACAGACGGTTTTCACGCACGACCACTTCGGCCCGTCGACGCATCAGCAAGCCGGGCTCTACGCGGGGCTGATTGTCGAGCCGACGGGCGCTACCTTCGTTCACAACGAGACTGGCGCACCGCTATCGTCTGGTCGCGCGGATGGCGGCCCGACCAGTTGGCAAGCTCGCATTATCGACAGAGAGAAGGGGACCTCGGTTCGCGAGTTCGCACTCGAGTTTGCTGACTTCCAACTCGCTTACGAACAACCTCGCGGCTCGTGCTACGAACGCACCTGCCCGGACCGTGAGATCGGTTTGGCGAATCCTGCGCTCGCAATCAACCCGGCCGGGCATAAGGAGTCCGACGACGTCAACCTGCTGTACGAAAAACTGTGGACATGCCCAACGAATCCCAACGATCCTGACGGCACCCTGGCGACCGAGCACCTCGCGCTCGCGGCACCGTGCCCGGAAGCGGTTTCGGCGCACGACCCTGGCTACATCTCCGTGAATTACCGCACCGAACCGCTCGCACTGCGCATCGCCGACCCGAGCGCGGGTGGTCCGCCGACGCAATCAGCAGGGCTGCGCGGCGACCCTTCGTTCGCCTACGAGACCCGAACCGATCGCAGCTTGGCCACGATGAACAACCCGCCCTATGCACCCGGCCTACGCTGCGTGAACTACGGACCGCTTACCAGTGACCTCAGGCCCGGCGATCCCTTCACACCAGTGATGCGCACCTACGAGGGCGACGACATGAAGATTCGAATCCTCGTCGGCGCCCATGAAGAAGAACACAACCTGACGGTCAACGGGATCAAGTGGTTGCGTCAGGAGTTCTACGAGGATAGCGGCTGGCGTGACTCGCAGATGATGGGTATCTCGGAGCACTTCGAACTGGCCGTGCCCGGTATTCCGAGTCTGGGCAACGACAAGAAGCAAGTCGACCTGCTGTACCGCGCCAGCGCCGCAGAAGAGTGGCAGTGGAACGGTGCCTGGGGTCTGATCCGTGTAAGCGCCGGCGTGCGTGACGATCTGCGGCCCCTGGACGACGTCAACCCGCGCGGTCAAGTCGATCCGGATGCGAAGCAAGCGGCATACGGTCAAGTCGATGCTGCGAAGCTCGGTCCTCAGCCGATCACACAAGCCGAGAAGGAAGCCGGACTCGCGCCCGATACGTTCGGTTCCAGTAAACCCGGCCTCGATCCGGTGCCGCCTGGTTCCACCCCGGCCACGATCACCTGCCCGAAGGGCGCTCCCGTTCGGGTCTTCGACATCACCGCCGTTGCGGCCAACGAGACTCTCCCGATCGCTAACGGCAACACCGGTCGCACCCTGGTCTACAACCGTCGTGGTGGTGCAGCGCAGAATGGCCCGCTCCACGATCCGACGGCCATGTTGTTCGTGCCGACGGAGGACCTCGACTATGCAACACCTAACGGACGCCCGGTGCTCCGCCCCAACGTGCCTGTCGAGCCGCTCATCATTCGCGCCGCGGCCGGCGAGTGCGCTGAAGTAACGCTCCGCAACGATCTGCCGCCGATGCCGCCCGATCCGCGCAACCCTGGCTGGGCTGGATTCGGTTTCGATCTCCCTGGTTGGAGCGGGTACCACATGATTATCGAAGGCTTCAACGCGAATCAGGTGAAGCCCTCTCGCGAAGTAGGGCTGCACCCGCAAGTGGTCTCGTACGATCCAGGGCAGAGCGATGGAATGAATATCGGCCTCAACCCCGGCATGTACGGCAAACAGACCGTCGAGCCGGGTCAGAAGATCACCTACTACTGGTATATGGGCGATCAAACTGAGGTCGGTGCGAGCATCGTACACACGCCGATCGAGTTTGGTGCGACGGGTCTCACCTCGTCGGACACACTCAAGCACACTAACAAGGGCGCTGTCGGCGCGATGATCGTCGAGCCTGAAGACGCACAACTCCCGATCACGATCACCGACAACCAGTCGTACGAGACCAACACGGAGAATCGCTTCACCCGCGCGGAGGCGACGATCGCCTCGACAAACGGGACGTGGAGGTTCCGCGAGTTCGTGACGATTTTCCAGAACGACATCAACATGCGCTACGGAAATCGGCAAGCCGATGCTGTCCACGGCTCCGACGCCGTTCCGAATCTGTTGGTGTTCGGCGATCCGACGGAATCCGGGCAGAAGGCCTTCAACTATCGGACCGAGCCGGTATGGTTCCGATTCGGTGACGATCCGAACGATCAGGGCGATCACGCGAATCTCGACCAGTCGCTTCGCAACTCGCTCGTGGGGGCGGCACCGGTAACGCCGATCTTCACGGCAACGCCGAGAGACCCGGTGCGCTTCCGAGTTGTTCACCCCGGAGGCCACACGCAGAGTTCGGTGTTCGAGGTTCAAGGTCACATCTGGCAGGAGTATCCGTACTCCAGCAACGCGATGAAGTCCGACACGATCGGCGATAACCCGAAGTCGCAGTGGGAAGGTACTCGCTACGGTATGGGCCCATCCGATCACGACGACATCATTCCGATCCACGGCGCTGGCGGTGCCTACGGCATCTGCGGAAAGTACCTGTATCGCGACTACGTGCCCTGGTACTTCGGCAGCGGTCTGTGGGGGTTGTTCGACGTCAACTGCGGTGGCACTACCGATGTGCCACCGAAGTCGCCGGCCCAACAGTCTCCAAGTATCTCCAGCAGCAACGGCCCCGGACTCAGCGGTACGAGTTCCGCGCCCAGCACCCTCACAGCGTCGAGCTCGCCAACTCCTGGCGATCAGAACTGAGCGGAGACCCGAGCGATGAATTCAATCCGGAGGAGTGCATCGTTCGTGTGGTGGCGGCTGCGAGTCGCTCTCGCGGCTGCCACCGCAACTTCGATCTGTTTCGCGCTCTCGCTGTCGACCGCGGGTGAGCCTTCCGATGTTACCGGCCTCGCCAGCGTGCGTGACGGTATTCGCGTCGAAGCGCGTGTCGAATCAGTGGCTGGCGCAGGCCACCCGCTGATCGAGGAGCAAGTTGCCCACGTATCACTCACGATTACGGACACCACTACCGGCAGGCCCGTTTCGGGGCTGCCGGTGGCAGCCTGGCTAGACCGCATCCCGTCGGTCGAACTGGTTTCGAGTGAGACCTGTCGCGATAAGGCTCGCAATTTCTTGGAGGGTGGGTTGTTCACGGGAGCGATGGCCAGCCTGAATCGTTTCTTCGTCTTGGTGATGAATGCGGACGGCACGATAAACGTCGTCGATCCACAGTTCGAATATGGTGGGTCGCGTCTCCTGGCGACGGTTCGGGCCGGCGGCGCGGTATCGGATTGGGCGATCGATCCTGCCGGCCGCGTCGTCTGGCTCGCGGTACCTGCGCTCTCGCAACTCGTCGAGGTCGATACCTGGACATGGAAGCCACGCCGAACCGTCACGCTTGATAACGCGCCGCAGATCGTGGCGCTGCAACCCGGCGGTCGGATGTTGTGGGCGATCGGTGGAGAGAGCGTGAGCGTTGTCGATATCGAGTCGTTCACGCGTGTCGCGCTGACGGGAGTCGGCGCAGGCCCGCACGAGATCGAGTTCAGTCTGGATGGTCGTCACGCGGTCGTCACGAGTGAGCGCGATAACTCTGCCTCGGTCTTTGATGGCAATAGCTTTGAACTGGCAAGAAAAGAGACTTTGGCAGGTGCGCCGCGAAGCCTCGACTGGTCGATTTCCGCGGAGCTCGCGGTCATCGCCGATCGCCTTGGCGCGATCTTCCTACTCGACCCGACCGGTCGTCGGCCCCTGCAGAAGTTGGAGGTTGACCCGGGCCTCGAGCGGGTGCGCACATCGCCGACGGGAGCGACAGCGCTCGGCATCGACCCTGTGCATCGCAAGTTGTACGTCCTCGACTTGGCGCAGGGACGAGTGATCGCCAAACGCGATACGATCGGCGTACCGGATGAGGTGTTCTTCAGCGCGGGCCTGGCCTACATTCATCACGAGGATACGGAACGGATCGAGACTTTTCCGGTGGCGACCTCCGAAGGCGACCGCATCGGTGCCACGCCGATCGAAATCCCCGGCGGGCAGAGACCGCCCGGACATGACACCCGTCGCGGCGCGATCCGGCCGATCGCTCGAGTGGTCGGTGAGAACGCGGTGCTGATTGCCAGCCCCAACGACAACGCAGTGTTCTTCTACAAGGAGGGTTTTGCAGCTCCGATGGGGAGCTTCAAGAACTACGGGCAGCGGCCGCGCGGGATCGTAGTGCTCGACCGCAGCCTGCGCGAGACCAAGCAGGGGACCTATGAGACTGTGGTTCGCCTCGGGGCCGCAGGTCGCTATGACCTCGTGGTGTTCTCTCAGACGCCAACTCATACCGCCTGCTACCCGTTCCAGGTCTCGCTGGATCCGTCGCGCTCTCGCGCACCGGAAATACCACCGATCGCGATCGCGTGGGATGGCGATGCACCGGGCATGATTCGTGGCGAGGCGTCTGCAGTGCGCGTGCGCGTCAGTGACGCGAAGTCCGGAGATCCGACCGTCGATCTGACCGACCTTTTCGCGCTGATCGTCGTTCCGGGTCGCTGGCAAGAGCGGGTCCACGCGGTCGCAGTACCAGCGGCACCAGGCATCTATGAGCTCAGAATCAACTCGGGCGAAGCCGGCATCCACATCTTGTTTTTCGAGAGTCAATCACTGGGCCTCGAGTCCGGGCACGCAGCGACGCTTGTAACCAAAATGCCGGTGTCTGAAACGGTCGCAGGCGTCGACACCGATCAAGCCGAGGAGAAACCATGAAGATCCAATGCGCACGAACGACCGCCATCACAATCGTGGGCCTGCTGCTCGTGGCCTCGCTGGAGACACATGCGGGAGACAAGTGCTGCGCCAAAAAGCCCGCATCGAGAGCAACCTCGCCGGATGCGGCCAACAGCGGGAATGCGCTGGCTGCCCTCCGAGCGCTCCCTTCCGTCACGCTTGTGGATCAAGACGGTAAGAGCGTGGAGTTCCCCAAGTCGGTATTTTCCGAGCGACTCGTCGTGGTGAACTTTGTCTTTACACGATGCACTACCGTTTGCCCTCCAATGGGCGCTGCTTTCGGGCGGCTACAGGCAGAACTTCTGCTCCACCCCGACGTGAAAGCACAACTCATCTCATTCTCACTCGATCCGGCGTACGACACTCCAGATCGCCTGCGCGAGTGGTCGGGGCGATTCGGGCGTGAGCCAGGTTGGTCGCTCTACACCGGCGCCAAGCCCAGCATTGACTCAGTTCTGAAGTCGCTGGAGGCGTTTTCCGCCGATCGCAGTGAGCACAGCGCGCTCTACTTGCTCGGGAACCTGGAGGCAGGCCAGTGGAAACGGATCGACGGACTGGCATCGCCACGAGAAGTCATCAGAGCACTCGTGGCACTTCAGCGGCCTTCCGAGGCGGCTGCACTTCGGGAGGGACGATGAGATTTCTACACATGGCGGCTGCCGTTTTTGCACTCGCGACGGGCCTTCTCGCACCGGCAGCGATTGCCGCGGATCTGCCCGGTGCCGCTGATCGACAGGACGCGCCAGCGGCCGAGGCGTACTTCGGGAACGTCGCGTTGATATCGCACGACGGGCAGACGCTCCATCTCTATCAAGACCTGATCAAGAACAAGACGGTGATCTTCAGTGCGTTCTTCTCGCGTTGCCAAGGAGTGTGCCCTCCGCTCAACGCCAAGCTGCTCGAGATGCAGCGTGCGTTGGGCCCCCGTGTTGGCAAGGATGTGTTGTTCGTATCGATAACGGTCGACCCGGAGTTCGATACGCCGGTGCGATTGAAGGAGATGGCCAAGTTACTTCACGCTGGCCCAGGCTGGTTGTTCATGTCCGGCACATCCGAGAACGTGCGAGCGGCTCTACAGAAGCTCGGTTACGCCACGCCCGAGAAGGAAGCACACTCGCCGATTCTCGTCATCGGGAAGGAAAAGACGGGAATGTGGAAGAAGGCACACGGTTTCGCTCCGACGGAGGAGATCCTGACGATCGTTCGCTCTGTCATTGACGACCAGGGGTAGCCGGCCATGCGCCGGTATGACAGGTACAGATCGTTGATGCTGACCGGGGCGATGCTCGTCGCTTCCGTTACGGCCGGCACCGGCGCTACCTCCGACCCGATCAAGGGGAAGCTGATCTTTGAACAGGGAATCGGCGTCGAAAGCATCGACGCGGTAATGGCCGGTGGCGAGCTCGTGCTCCCCGCGACCGCCCTGACCTGTGTAGGATGCCACGGTTCTGACGGGCGTGGCGGCTCGGAAGGCGCTGTGATTGCGCCCGATGTTCGATGGTCGGCGCTGACTCGACCTTCGACGTTCGCCGGAGCGATGAGCCGGTCGCGGCAGGCCTATGACGAGGTCAGTTTCGTCCGCGCCGTCACGATGGGTTTTGATTCCAGCAGCAACGTACTGCACCGGGCGATGCCACGATTCCGCTTCTCCCAGCCCGATGTTGCTCACCTGCTCGCATACCTCAAACAGCTCGATCAAGCTGACGTCGACGGCGTTGACGGCGAATCGATCACCGTGGCGCTCTTGACCTCGCCGGTTACGGGCTCGCAGCGTGTGACGCAGTGTGAGCGGTTACTCCGCGACAACATCGATAGAGTCAATCGATCGGGTGGGATCTTCGGGCGCAGCCTGAGGATTGTCAGCTCTCAGTCGCAAGAAGACCCGGACGAGCGCGCCAGTGTGCTTCGCACGCTGATCGCGCGTGAAAAACCGCTGCTCCTCCTCGCACCGTACTTTGCTGGGGCCGAGAAGGAACTCGAGGCTGTGGTCGAGGAGTTGCGCGTCCCGACGATTGGCCCGCTCGGGTTGGCACCGCCGTCGCGCGAAAAGCCCGGTCGGTTCACTTTCTGGTTGATCCCCGGACAGGAAGACCTCGTGCGGTTGCAAGCGCGACGCGCGCTTGCCGGGTCAAAGGACGGCGATTCTCCGGTTTATCTCCTGATCCCTGTCTCCGCTCGGCAGCGGCATGATGCCATCCCTGACGAGCAAGTTGCGGAGATCGTCGCGACCAGCGTGTCGGCGGCAGACGCTCGCCGGATCAAGGTCGAGTACTTTCAGGCGGGCGCCTCGGACGCGGTCTCCGTGGTTGCGCGAGTCAATCGCGCCGGTGCCCAGCGAGTCCTCTTGGTCGGCGACCAACTCGAGGCTGAGACGCTGATCGGCGAGATCCACGCACGCAACCTGGCACTGGACGTTTTTGTACTTTCGCCGGGTACCGCCGCCCGGCTCGCGACCGACAGCGACAGGTTCGGCGCGCACGCCACCGGAATCCACCTAGCGTTTCCCGATGTAGGTGGGAACGGTAGTTTCTTCGACTCCGCGGCCACGCTCTCCGGCAGCGTGATGATAGAGGCGCTACGACGCGCCGGGCGCGGACTCGACCGAGAGAAACTGGTCACTGCTCTCGAATCTCTCAACAGATTTCGGGTCGACGGATTCCCGGTAGTATCGTTCGCAGCCGGACAACACCGCGGGATGCGAGGCGCCAAGCTTGTGTCGTTCGGTGGTCGCGTCAAGAACGGCATAGAGATTCGCTGGGAGCCGTTGGAGCCAAGAGGGGATGTGCCATGACTCGCCAACCGCTGAAAGCTGTCGTGATCTCCGCGCTTGCGATGGTCGGCATCTCGCCGGCAATCGCCTGCTCGATGTGCAAATGCGGCGACCCTACATTCAACGCACTCGGCACGCAGGTTTTCGTTGCCGACAAGCTCCGCTTCACCGTGGACTGGGCGCGGTTCGAGAAGACGGCTGCGGAGCAACCCGAAAGCTCGCCGCAATCCGCCAACGCGCAACGAATCGGTGCGCAGGCGAGCGATACGGTGGTCAACAATGGCGAGGAGATGCGCGTGACATTCGGTCTGGCCTACTCGGTCAAGGATCGATTGACCGTCATGGCCAGCCTTCCGTTCGCCAAACATCAACTCACCAGTGCGGGCGAATCTCTCGATTCGCATGGTCTCGCCGATCCCGAGTTCACCGGCGTCGTCAGGGTGTGGCGCGAAGTCTCGGCTGTCGTCGGCGTCAAGACGGCTTGGGGACGAGACGAGCTCGAGGCGGACGGCGAGCGGCTCGACCAACATGTGCAACCCGGCACGGGCTCGACCGATTGGACGCTGGGCGGATCGATCGTGCATCAAACAGGAAATGTCACCGCCGTGTACGGATCGCTCTTGCATCGGTTTACCGGTTCCAATCGCTTGGGGTACGAGTACGGCAACAGTTGGTTGGCCAACATCGGCGTTCAGCGTCGGTTCAATCGGCGGTTCAGCGGGTCGTTGGAGGTCAACGGGCGCGATGCCGGTCAGGACCGCATCAATCTCGCCGACGAGATCGACCTGAACTCGGGCGGTCGTGTCGCGTACGTCTCGCCGCGGCTTTTGGTACACCTCGGACATGACGTCGTCGCTCGGGTCGGACTTCAAGTCCCGGTCTACGAGAGGCTAGACGGGGTGCAGGATGAGAAGGTCAATTTCCATGTCGGATTGACCGCCGTGTTCTAGCCGACGCCTGCCGAGCGCGACCGATACCGTACCGGGTTTCAATGGCCAAACAGCGTTGAGGCCCAATCGGTCAAGCGACGCGCTTGCCATGCCCGTCTACAATCCGCAGCCCCAGGAGGCGTGTGGCGACAGCGGAACGGGATGACGCGGCGTTGGTGAAAGGCTGCTTGGCCGGCGAGGCTGCGGCCTGGGAGCAACTTTTGCATCGCTATCGCCGGCTGATCTATTCGGTCCCGGTCGCCTTCCGCTTCACCAACGAAGACGCCGACGACGTGTTTCAGCGCGTCGCCATGAAGCTGATCGAGGGTCTGCCCAAGCTGCGCGATACAGCGGCTTTGCCCTCGTGGTTGGCCACCGTCGCGCGCCACGAGTGCCATGCGTTGCATCGCATCTCGTCGCGAAACGTCGATGCTCCCGTTGAAGATCACGATCCGGGGGTCGAGCCTCCCGACCTGGTCGAGGCACTGGAAAGTGTGGCCCAAGAGCACGCGATGGCTCGGGCGCTGGAACGACTCGACTCCCCCTGCCGCGGTCTGCTCACGATGCTGTATGTTGACGACCCCACGCCGCCGTATGAGGAGATCGCCAAGCGGCTTGGCCGCCCGATCGGCTCGTTGGGCCCGACCCGGTCTCGATGCCTCGGCAAGCTGCGCAAACTCTACGAGAGTCGACGCCCCGAACCCGGCTGAGTCGAGCCACGAGGATGGCCAAACGGGACCAGTTACGAACGTACGTATCAGAGCCGGGGTTGAGGACTGCTAAGCCTGCGGAACGGGTACACAGGAGAGTTGAATTGAGGAATCGCGTTCGCACCTCCGAACCCTCTGTGCCAACGTACTTCTCGTAATCAAGCAAACCAATCGGTTGTCGTCCGACTGCGGCCAGCGGTGATGGTGCAGCATCAGCGACATGCTCTAGATACTTCTGCCCACTCCGCCAACGTACAGTACCTGCGCACCGGACGGAAGTTCAGTAGTTAGCCGAGGAGTTCGCCCAGGCTCCTCTGGTGCAGAGAAAGCAATCTGAGAAAGGAGCCGATCATGCGGCCCATCAACCTGAAGCTCAGGACGCTTTTCATACCGGCCGTACTCGCCACAGTCGCAGTGACCGCATTCGCGGATGACTACAGTGTTGACTCCGTGACTATCAGCGGGACCACCGTTACCGTGAATTACAAAATAGTTCTCGATCCGCAGAGTTCAGGTCACAACCCGACGTTCGTGCTAGAGCACTGGCGCGGCGGCCAACTCCAGTCGACGCCGATCAATCAGACTGACTCGCTCACAGTCGGCACGTCGTGCGCACAGTGCGTAGGAAACTGTTCAAGCACGACGCCTTCTGTGACGATCGGCGCAAGTACGATCTTTGGTTCTTGCTCGATCGCATCCGTCTGCTCGACTAGCCCACCGACCAAGAACTGTTCACTGTCCGTTATCCACTCAATGGGGAAGACCGTACCGGTCCTCGACCGTGGCGATCAGCTCATCACCACAATCACTGCAAGCGGTGACGGGAACTCGTCCAACAACAGCATGACCGTAACAGTCCCGTAATCGAGTGCGCTCACCCGTCCGGTGCACTTCGGGTGTGCGCTCCACGAACTCGTCCCCGGTCCTACCCAACGGTGGCCCACTTGGGCGCGAACTTTCGAACTCCGGTCGCCGAAATCATCGGGGTATGGACAGGCCGTGAAGCCTGATCAGCACCCGCGAATTCAATGCCTTGCGCCGTGTCTCGTCGCCGGACGTGGATGCTCCCGTCGAGGCTCACGACCCCGGGGTCGAGCCTCCCGATCTGGTCGAAGCACTTGAAAGTGTGACCCAAGAACACGTCGTGGCGCAGGGAGTGGATCGACTCGACAACCCCTGCCGCGGCCTGCTCACGATGCTGTATGTTGACGACCCCACGCCGCCGTATGAGGAGATCGCCAAGCGGCTCGGACGCCCGATCGGCTCGCTTAGCCCGATCCGGTCTCGGTGCCTCGGAAGGCTGCGCAAACTCTACGAGAGCCGGCGCTCCGAAGCCGTCTGAGTCGAGCCACAAGGGCCGCTAAACGGGACCAGTTACGAAACATGTATCAGGGCCGGGGTTGGGAACTCCTAAGCCTACGGAACGGGTACACAGGAGACTTGAAATGGGGAATCGCTTTC
>CAZAHQ010000008.1:0-21396 GCA_964484415.1 uncultured Acidobacteriota bacterium
GTCAGGCGCCGCCGGTGAAATGCAGGATCACGTCGTCACCCAGCTTTTGGCGCAGAAACACCGCGAGGCGCGCTTTGAGTTTGGCCTCGGCCTGGCGCATCGCTTCGCGGGTGACGCCGAATCGATCGCCCAGTTCCTGCAGCGTGGCCGAATCGACGGCGGCGAGGCGGGCATCGAGGATCGCTTGGTCGCGTTCACTCAACTCCTGGCGAAACTCGGCGATCGCATCGTCGATCCGCTGCTTCATCTCCCGCTCGATCACTTGCTCGTCGATCGGCGTCTCGCGGCCCGCCATCAAATCGCCCACGGTGGCGCTGCCGTCCTCGCCGACCCGTAGATCGGTCGAGAGATCGGGGCTCGACAGCGCGCGATCGACCTCGACGACGTCATGCTCCGAGACGCCGAACTTCTCGGCAAGCAACTTGGGCGTCGCTTGAATCCCCTGAGCCTCGAGTTTGCGTTGCTCGCGGCGCAGGTTGTAGAGCAACTTGCGGCGCGCGTTGGTAGTTCCGACCCGCACCAAACGCGCGTTGTCCAACAGGTACTTGAGGATGTAGGCCTTGATCCACCAAGCGGCGTAGGTGTTGAAACGCACCCCTTGGTCCGGATCGAATCGTTTGAGCGCTTCCAACAGCCCGATGTTCCCTTCCTGCACCAAGTCCATCGGGTTGTGCAGGGCCCTGCGGTACATCAAGGCCAGTTTCACCACCATCAGCAAGCTGTGACTGATCAACTTGGCAGCCGCTTCTTGATCGCCTGATTCGCGGTAGCGCCGGGCCAGTGCAATCTCTTCCGTGGGCGTCAGCGGCTCGAACTGTTTGAGCTCGAGCAGGTAGCGCGCCAGCGGGTCGGAAGGGACCAATCCACCGCGCACACCGCGACGCTCGAGCGCCGTTGAACTGGGCGGCTCGCGCTCGGCCTCGAACACTTCCAAGTCCAGTACAGGATCGAGTCCGGCCTCCAGCATCGGGTCTGTCCCGGCATCGAGCACTGGGTCGAGCACCAGATCCACCTCGGGTTCAACAATCTCGGCGTCCTGAGTCTCGTCGACATCGGCTCTCGTCGATTCCTGATTCTGATCGGGATCGGGCGGTGGCGGTGGCGCGCGTCGCTTGGTCACGCGTCCCTCCAGCGCGGGCAGATCGCACGAAAATTGCAGTTGCGGCAAGTCCGCTCGTTGTCCGTCAGCGCGAAGTCAGACTCGCGCGCGCGGTTCTGGTCGCGGTCGGCAATCCTCTCGATCATCGACGCGATCGACGCGCGAATCGCGGCAGCACCGTGTTCGAGCACTTCGTCGTCCAGTCGGCAGAAACGCTCTGGGTCTTGTTGTCGAAGATAAACCTCACGCACTTGCAACCGGTCCAACGAGGCACCCCAGGCAGACTGGGCATAGAGCGCATATCCAACCATCTGCAGCGGGTTCTCGCCGCGCTCGAACTTCCCGGTCTTCCAGTCGAGGATATGTGCCACGCGGTCGCTATCGCGATATGCAAAATCGATCTTGACCCAGACCGGCACGCCCTCGATCGCCCACTTCTCCAGCCGCTCGAGTCCCAGAAGGTCCACCGCCGGCAGCGCTCGAGCCGCCGCAAGGTACGGTAACCGTGCGAATGACCGGACCATGTCGTCGGCCTCCTCGACACGCGCCTTCCAGACGTCGCCGCTGATCTCGATCGCATACTCGTGTTCCAAGAAGCGGGCGTAGTGACGCGAGTCTTTGGTCTTCCCTGCGCTGTTGTCGATGCTCTCCTTATAGGCGCGACGCATGCGAGCGCGCATCTCCTCGATGGCTCGCTCCGGATCGGGTTCACGCCCCTGCGTCGATGTTCGCAGCAGCGCCTCGATAGCGTCGTGCACCTCGGACCCGACCCATAGCGGAATCGCCGTGAGGTTCTTCAGAAAGGAAGC
Source organism: uncultured Acidobacteriota bacterium (assembly GCA_964484415.1). Lineage (GTDB taxonomy): Bacteria > Acidobacteriota > Polarisedimenticolia > J045 > J045 > JANNUT01. The sequence goes on from CAZAHQ010000008.1 coordinate 1,909, forward strand.
GCGCAGTGCGCGTTCAGGATCAGGCTCCAGCGTGCGGGCCGCCGCTAGGTAGTACTGAAAAAAGTACGCGCGTTCGCAGTCATGGAATGTTCCGTGACGAGTCGCCGACCAAGAGAAGCCGTGCTTGACGATCGCCTCATTCACGATCAGCCTCCGCTCCCACATGGGCCCTCAGGCGGTCGAGGATCACGAGGTCGGCAGGCAACAGCGGCAACGCCGGCATTTGTGACGGCGTGAACCAGCCCAACGCATCGGCAGCCAGAAGACGAGGTTCGCCCTGGACGATCTGTGCCGCGATGAAGTGGATCTCGACCTGTCGTTCGGGGTACTCGTGGACGATCGTCCAAAGCGACTCAGTCCCCGCGACCTCAATATCGAGTTCTTCTCTCAGTTCACGGTGCAGCGCCTGAAGCGGAGACTCACCCGGTTCCAACTTCCCTCCAGGGAACTCCCAGTACCCCGCCAGATGCGACCCAGGCGGACGCCGCGTCAAGAGACACCGCCCCTGGCGGGAGAGCACGGCGGCAGCCACACGGATGAGTCGAGGTTTGGGCACAGACGCGATGCTACGGTGCGGTCCGCAGTTGCTGCCACCGCCGGCGCGATGCTGCCGCAGTTCACGTTCGTTCGGTCGTGACTCTTGCCTGAACGGCTACGGACCCTCGCGATCAGCCGGCCGTTTTTCTCGCTACGAACGGCGATCCCACGGTACCTTCGAACCGGCAGTTGGGAGACCACGATGGGATTGATCGATCTGCACCCACTCTTGCTACCGGCGCTGCTCTCGTGCGGCGCGCTGGGTGCGGCAACGATCGCGTTTCGCCGCAGCTTTGTCGCCAAGAGCGGAATGCAGCGGACACTCGTCGCTGCCTACGCGGTGCTGGCGCTGGTCGCAGCCGCGCAGTCGAGTTGGCTGATCTACGATCGCGGGGCGCGGTTTTGGAGCGCGCGGTGGGATGAGTCGACCGAGAGCCTCCGGCTCGATCGCGCGTTTCCTGTCCCAGATGTGCGGCTGAACCTAGCTCAAGTCGCTGAGATCACGGAGACGATGGCACCCACTCACACCCTCTCAGGCTTGAAACCGGCCGCTGAGTACGAAATCAAACTCAAGGATGGCAACTCGTTCTTCAGCGGGCCGATCTTCACGGAGCGCGAGCGCCGTCAGATGCTCACCCAATTGAAACCGGTTTCGGGCGGCCGGTTGGTCCGGTTCTTGGTTGGAAGACCTGAGTTGCCCTGAGTGCAGCGGCGACTTACTGCGGTTTGCTCAGCTTCTGCAACAACTCTTGAGCGCGCTGGGCCTCGGGACTGGCCGGCGCCAAGCGGATCGCCTCTTGGAGATGCTGTCGGCCTTCGTCCTGGAGTGCCTGTGTCCGGCCCGCGGTGATCAACACATTCCCTAACTGAAGGTGCGCCTTGACGTACCGCGGATTGAACCCGATCGCGGTGCGAAGGTGCGTGATGGCATCCATGATCAGCGTGTTTCGCTCGAGGCCGTCGCTGACGTCGCGCGCCTTGGCCAGAATCGCCATGCCCCAGTTGTAGTGTGCGTTCGGATAGTGCGTATCGATCTGCGTCGCTTGCGTGAAGTGCTCGATCGCCTTGTCGTACTCGCCCATGGCGATGTAGGACGAGCCCATGTTGTTGTGCGCCTTCGAGCGGCCTTCATTGTCGTCATAGGTCTCGAGTGCACGCTGATACTGGTCGATCGCCTTGAGGTCCCACTCCTGCTTCTCAGCGTCCGTTTCCGCCTTGTATCGCTTCTCGGAGTACGTGATTCCAAGATGCAGATGCGGCAAACCCTGGTCGGGCGCCTTGCTGACGGTGTCTGTCCAGAACGCCATGTTGTTTTGCCATACTTCGCCGCGTTGACGCGCGCTCCAGCCGGCAGGGATTGCGATCGCAGCGCAAGCAGCCAGCGGCACGCCCCACTGTGCAGCGTTCGCCGAGAAGGTCGTTCCCAATCGCTCGAGCAGGAGTCCCACAAACAGACAAAGCCCGATCGTCGGGATGTACAGGTACCGCTCGGCCAGCGGTGTCTCCGAAATGCGGTAAAGCGCGATCGCCAGTGACGGTGCTGCGCCGAAGAAGAAGATCGCAAGTGCCGCGATCTCGCGCCCACCACCCTCCCGCTTACGCCAAACGAAGAAGAACACCAACGCCGCCAGTGGCGCCAGCAAGGCAAGCCCGAGGTGTAGCGCCCCCTGCGGAATCACGCTGACGAATGCCGACTGCGGGAATGGCCACACCGCCTTGACCAGATACCAGCCGAACGCGCCGAGAAATCGTGTGGCGGCGTCGCTGGCCAACGGAAGGTCTCCGGCATTCATGCTGGCCAAGCCTGCGCGGCGCAGCAGGAAGTAGATCCCCACCACCGCTCCGAAGAGCGCCAAACGGGGCACGACACCCAAACCAAATTTGACCGGCCTCGTCGCGTTTCCGTCGCGTTGCGAACGGCGACGTTCGGCACGGCTGCTGGCCGATGTCATGACCGGGGTCGCTGACGGTGCCGCCAACCACTCGAGCAACGGGATCAGAAACATCAGCGCGGTGCCCGTCTCTTTCGACAACATGGAGGCCAAAGCGCAAACCATGGCACCAAGGAACAACAGCAGGCCACCGCGTACTCGATACCAGGCATACAGGCAGAGCGTCGCACTGAAGAAGAGGGCGCAGACCACATCGGACCGGCCCGCCATCCACGCGATCGACTCGACGTGGATCGGATGCGTGGCAAACAGCAAGGCACCGATCGCCGACCCCACGACACCTTGGATCCTGGAAAAGCCGGACCAGCGCTGCAGCGCCAAACCGAGCATGAACACCAACAGCGTCGTGAGCGTGTGGTAGATCACGCACGACGTGTGATAGACGATTTCGCGTGCACGCTGTCTTTCCGCCGCGGGCCAGAAGGTCTTGGCCACCCACTCATCGATCATGTAGGTGACGACGATCACGGGGCGATAGTAACGATCGGCAAACTGCGGAATATTGGCGGGAGGGAAGAACACATTCGAGTAGCTGTCGAAATACGGTAGCTGCTGGCTGAAGACGATCGGATCGTCCCAAATGAACTCGTTGTCGGAGGCGCGCGAGAACACGCCGAGGCACGCCAGCACGAGTCCTAGACCGATCAACACCACCAGCACTTCTTTGTGCACCGTAGCTCTCCACCTCGTGGCAAGTTCTCCGCCAGGCGCGTGGAGTCTAGCAGGACGGTAGTGGGTCTCGCCGAGCAGTCCGGCCGGGCTCAGTTCCCGTCACGCGGTTTACGAGCGACCACGATCAGGTTCTCGCCCCACCCGGCCGGAATCATCGGCCGCGCAAAGAATACGGAGACGATCGTAGGCAGACCAAAGACACCGAGCTGGATCAAACGGGGCACGAACCGCACATACGGCGCGTCCCACAGTCCATCCGAGAACTGTCGTTCGACGCTCAGGCCTGCATCGTGCGTGAGCTGCAACCACTGCGGCGGTTCGAGCAACGAAACATGAGTTTCGTCTCCGAGCGCAAACCAGGCATCGCCCTTAAAGCGCCTTCCGGGAGATGTGGTGTCAGGGACCGAGTACAAAAGCGCACCGCCGGGGGCGAGCAAGCCGGCAAGTCGTTTCAGTGCCAACGCCGGCTGAGGCAAATGCTCCAGCACGTACTTGGCGATGATCAGGTCGAATCCGCCGCGTTCGATGTCGGCTGGAAGATCGGCTGCGATGTCGGCCTGAAAGGTGCGCGAACGCGGCGCGATTGTCTTGCTGCGCCCCACAGCGTAGTCGGAGATGTCGATGCCCCACGTCTCGTAACTCTGCTCCAACCACGACAACGTGTAGCCATGCGCGCAACCCAACTCCATCACGCGCCGGCCGCCGCTTCGGCGCAGCAGGCGATCGGCCAAGAGCGCATAGAACCGCACCGACCACCAGTGCATGTTGAAGCGACGCATCTCATCCAAGCCGAACTCTTTGCTGTAGTAGTCCTTCCCATAGCGATCGGAGCCGGGCGCACTCATGGAGCCTCCGCACGTCGCAACGGTGACGTCGCGTCAAGCGTCGACAATTGCGATTGGACCGCGGCAAAGACCGCTTCGGGGGTGATGTTCAACATGCAGATCATTCCTTGGCAGCAGGGGGGCGTGTAGCCATAGGTAGTGCACGGCGAACACGGCACCTGAGCTGCGATCGAACGAAATCGATGTCCGGGTGGTCCCCACTTGGAGAGCACACCGGGCCCGAAGAGATGAACGGTGGGAGTTCCCAATGCGTAGGCCAAGTGCAACACACCGCTGTCGGCACTGATGTACATATCGCACTCGGCCACGACTGCAGCGGCCTGCACCAGAGAGCAGCGGCCCGCGAGGTTGACGAAGGCAGAGCCCGCGAGTCCGGTCGCGATCGCTCCCGCGGCCACGACATCCGTCGCGCCGCCGAGCACGACAACACCCACGCCGTGGTCGGCCAGTAGTTGCGCCAAGCGCGCATATCGTTCGGGGGGCCATCGGCGCTCCGGGATCGACGCGCCCGGGTGGATTGCAACCTTTTGACTTGGTTTAAGCGATGCCAGCGCTTGGCGAGCGAACCGCTTTGCGTCATCGGGCAGTGGATAGAACGGGGCGTCGGGGTCCCAGCAACACTCGGTTCCGGTCGCTGCGCGCGCCAAGGCAAGGAACATCTCCGCTTCGTAGGTCTCGAGGTTGTAGCCCACCGCGCGGGTGAACAGCCGCCGTCTAAACGTCGTGCCAAAACCAACTCGCCGCGGAGCGCGTGTCATCCAGGCAACGATCGCAGACAGGCAATGAAACTGCTCGGTATCGATCACCATGTCGTAGCGACGGCGCACGATAGCAATCAGATCGAACGGAAAGCGGTCGTAGCGATAGACGCGATCGACGAGCCCGGTAGGTTCGACGACCGAAGCGTTGCGGCGTTCGGCCAGCAGATCGAGTTCGGCGTCGGGCCACGCGGCGCGCAGGGCGCGCAGCATCGGGATGAACAGCACCGCATCGCCGATCCCGCCGGGGCGAATCACCAGGACACGTCGCGGCGGAAGATCAGCATCCTCACCGCGCGCACCGGCTCCAAACGGCGCCAGGAGCAGGCACAGCCCGCGTCCGACGGTCGCATCGGCAACTTTGATGAAATCAGCGGTCAGCGACATTGCCGGCGGATTGTACGGTGCCCACCGGCAGATCCTCACGAGCGATCGCGATTACCATCACCCCTCGGCCCGCGCACCGAGTCGTTGGGGTGAACATCACGACAAGCTGTCGTCAACCCAGCGTTCGAGCAGGTTCAGCAGCGGTGATCGTTGCTCGTCGGTCATGCCCCAGGTCGACAGGTAGCTCCATGACACTCCTGAAGCACCATGTCCCTCGCTGAGCAGGCGGATCACCGCTTGATCGTGAGCCGGAAGCCGGACCGCCCATTGGCGTTGACTGGCGTTGAGCAGCATCACCCCTTCGAGCCGATCGCCGGCAGGTGTGATCCAGACCACGTGGTCGCCTTCTTGTTTGCTGAGCAACGCCTGTTGGCTACCCATCAGACGTTGGATCGTCCCGTCGGGATCGTTCGCTGGATGGCGCGTGATCGTCGTGATCGTGCGGCGGCGGGTGCGGTGGTACTCGAGGTAATGCTTCAGACAGCGCAGTTCGAACTGCCAGCCTCGGCCCAGCGAGTCGAGGTCGTCGTCCCAGCCGGAGCCGTCGCCGAATCCCGAATGAACCAGGCGAAGCCGGGTACGACCTCCTTGAGCCTCCAGCGTCCAATCGACCCCGACGCGGAAGATTCCGTCGGGTGGAAGCGGGCCGGCATCGCCCCCGCTGTAAGGCCCTTTCATCGACTCAACCCAGCGGAATCGCCGATTCACATCCCAGATCTCGATCGGCGCTGTGCCTTCGATCCCATCACCCCACGACAAAAACACAGTGCCCCCCTCACCCGGCACGACACGCGCTTGCGGCGGAAACCAATCTTGCAGCCCCTCGCTGGTGGTGAGCGCGCGCCAAACATCATCGAGCGGCGCGTCGATGTCGATACAAATTTCGAGCTTCTTCGGAGATTCACTCATTCTGTCTCTCGGCTCTCGGCTTGGGATGAGCGATGGTCAGCACGCGATACTCGCGCCCGTTCGGTGTGCTTTCGTCGTGATACTTGGCGGTCAGATGGGCCAACGCGTCGGTGAGTTCTTGAACGAACTGATCTCGTCGCGCGGCGGTCGCGAAACGGATCGCGGCAGCGATCGTGAGCGTCGGTAACCGTTTGGCTTGCGTGCGTGCCAGACGCTCCAGCGCGCTCACTTCCCGCATCGACTGCGAGGCTGAAGCCATCAAGTAGGCTGCCGAGAATCGGTCGCCTAACTGGGTGGGTGCAGCGCCGAGATCGCCAAGCATCGTGAGGTCGAGGGAAAAGGACTGTGCGGTGGCGCGCAACATCCGCTCGCGGCAATTCCCTTTGCGACGTTCCTCGACGCACTCGACCAGACCGGCCCGCTCCAACACGCGCAAGTGGTAGTTGAGTTTCTGCCGAGGGATCGCCAACCTGCGCGCCAATGATGCCGCGGAGTGCGGGACCTGCAGTTCGCGAAGCAGGTTCAAGCGTCCCTTGCCCAGCATCGCAGCAGCGTGGCGCGGGTCATCGATGATCGTAACGGGGTGCGCCTGTTTCACGCCGTGGACGATACACTGACAACTTTTATTGTCAAGAACGGTTTAGCTGTCGGTTGAGAGGAACTGGACACCCGGATCGGGTGGCGGCACGCTCGCGAAATGTCCTCCAGCCACCGCTCGCAGCGCTTTCTGCCCGCCTACCGCCTACTGATCGGCGAGGCCGATCGCTGGTTCGCTGAGGCGCTCGCGGTACATCGCCCAGACGGGGTCCACTGCGGTCGCGGTTGCTCGTTGTGCTGTCTGGGTCTGTTCGATGTCTCGGCCGGGGACTCACTGCTGATCGCCGAGGGTTATCGGCATGCGGACCAGGAGCGCCGGAAGGCGTTGCGTGACAGCGCCCGAGCCTGCCTCGACGCGCTCGGCCGGATCGCTCCTGACTGGCACGATCCCTGGTCGGTCGATGCGCTGGGCGAGGATCGCTTCGATGAAGTTTGCGAGGCTTTGGCCAGTGCGCCCTGCGCCGCGCTCGCCCAAGACGGCTCGTGTCGGATCTACGACCACCGACCGCTGATCTGCCGACTTCACGGTCTCCCGATGTACGATCCCGCCGAATCGCGCGATTGCGGCGGGGCCTGCGAATTGAACTTCTCGCCCGAGGACTTGGACGCCATGCCGGCGTTGCACTTTGATCACAGCGATTTCGTGAGACGGGAAACCGAACTGCTCGACGCGATCGAAGCGCAGACGGATCGAGCGAACGGCGGGACCACCATCGTTGCTGCAGTGATTTGGCGTGCGGCCGTCGAAGAGGAGACGAAAACATGAGCGCTGACAGTTCGCTGGCCCTGGGGCTGCAAGTGCTGGCCGGGCTCTCGTTGGCCGCCTGCTGTGGTTTGCGAGCCTTCTTGCCGCCGTTCGTGATCGGCCTGGTGGCACGACTCGGAGCTGCAGATCTCCTTCCTGTCGACCCATTGCCGCTTGCCGATTCGCTGCACTGGCTGTCGAGTACACCCGCATTGATCGTGTTCGGTGCAGCGACCGTATTCGAGTTGCTCGCCGACAAGGTGCCTGTCGTCGACCATGTGTTGGACGTGGTCCAGACGATCGTTCGACCACTCTCCGGCGCCTTGGTGTTTGCGGCTGCGCTGTCCGACGTTTCCCCGTTGGCAGGAGCGATCGCAGGACTGCTGGCAGGAGGCTCGGTCGCTGGCGGCGTGCATGTACTGAAGGCCAAGATCAGGCTGCTGTCGACGCTGGGGACAGGGGGTATCGCCTCGCCGGTCCTTTCCACGCTCGAGGACCTGTTTGCGCTGGCCGGGTCGTTTCTGGCAATGGTCGCGGCGGTGCTTGCGGCGATTCTGGTAGCGAGCGGAGTGCTCTTCACGCTCTATCTCGTCATCAAGTTTTTGCGACGGGTGAGCCGGCTCGACCCAGGGCGCGCCGCGGAAGTTCAGAATCGCTCGTCCAACATCACCATCTAGCCGGGCCCGAGAACAACGCCGTCTTCGGCGGATAGCGGCAGGAGAGGTTCTGGGGCGGTATCTTCCCCGGCGTGTGCCGCCCACCCTTCATCCTGCTGTTCCTTCTGCTGTCCCCGACCCACACTCTCGCGGACGCGTTGCCGTTGCCGATTTCAACGGTGCTCGACTTCAGCTCGGTCGAGATCGACCTGCGTGGTGGCCGCGTCGACGTGGTGATCGATCCCAACGTAGAGGAACCGTCGCTGGAAGCGACCGACTATGTCGACAGCACCGCGGCTCGTGGATTCCTGGTGCTAGAGCCGGGCGCAAACGGCGCACTGCACATTGGCCAAGCGTACGGTGAGGACGCGGTGGCACCGCGCGTGTTGCTGAAGCTGGTGCTGCGATCGGATCAGTTGCTTGCGATCAAGGGGAGCGACCTGGCGATTTCGATCGAGGATCTGCGTGGACTCGATACCGACGATGACGCGAGCGGTGCGATCAAGCCAAGATCGGCCGCAACCGGATCATCGGACGCCCTCAACCTGATGCCGAACGATTCTGACGTACACCTGGCCGGCGTGGGCTCCGCAACCCTGAGCGGTCAACGGACCCGCTATCGGTTGGAACGAACTCATGGCCAAGTGCGTGCTCAGCTCAAGCGCGGCTCGTTGGACAGCACATCGCATCGAGGCAATATCGATGTCAGCGGCAGCGACACCGAGATCCGCGTTACGTCGTTGTTTGGATTGTTGGCAACGCATCAGGATGGGGGCAGCGTGGTGGTCCGGGACGGCAGCGGGACACTCGAGCTGGCGATCGATGCACCCAATGTCTGTGAGATCTCGGGGTTTGCAGGCGCCGTCTCGCTCAACGTCAAGCATGGCGCTGCCCGCCTCGAACGCAGTGGAACGGCCGAGTTGTTCGTCAGCCTGCTCGGCACGCAGACCGATGTGGAGATCGAGGACCTGCCTGGTCGATTGAATCTTCAACTGACCGATGGCGGGCTGAAGCTGCGCGGCGTTCAGGGCCCGGTAACGGTTGCGGCTGAAGGGACCGCGACACTGGAGTTGCGGGAGCTACTCGACGGACTCGAGTTGCGCACGCAGGCGGGCGTCGAGTCGACGGTGCATGGCGTGCAGAAACGTTTCACGGCACGTGTGCGCGATGGCAAGTTGAAGGCCGAGGCGATCGGTGACATCGACCTGGTTGCGAACAACGCCCAGGTATCGATCCAAGAGATCACGGTGGCGACCCGCCTCGATGTCGTCGATAGCGACGCGGACCTTGACCTCAGCGGCGCACAGGGGTTCCCCACCGTCAAGTCGATGGGGCGCTCGCGCACCAGATTGGTGCTGCGCGATCCGTGTCTGGTGCGGCTCGACGGTGAGGTCGATGCGCTCCGCGATCAACTGCAGGTCGACGGTTGTGAGTTGATCGGTGGCCGGGATGCTGCGCCATCGATGCAGCGCCGGGTGAATGCGCAGCCACCCCAGATCATCACCGCCAGTGTCGGGGATGACGCCGAGTTGAGCGTGCGGGCGCGTCCTTAGGTGGAGTCATCGATCGATCGATTGAAGCGTCGCCGAGTCGTGTTGTTCGACGCTGGCGGAACGCTGATCACCCTCGACCACGATCGAGTGCGGCGTTCGCTCCAGGAACTCTCTGCAACGCTACCTTCCGACGACGACTTCGAGCGCGCGGAGGCCGGCGCTCGCCTGTGGGCCGACGGCGCAATTCGAGCACGGCTCAGTGGGCGCGAACTCTGGAACGGTTACTTCCAGCGTCTGCTGTTGGAGGCCGGCGTCGAGGAATCGGCGATTGCCCGCTCGGTCGCTGCGCTTTGGGAAGCCAACCGGAGCCTTGGTTTGTGGAGAAAGCCGATCACGGGGGCGCGCGCGGTCATCGCGCATCTGTTCGCCGCAGGCTTTCGGATGGCGGTGGTGAGCAACGCCGAAGGACAAGTGGAGACCGATCTGCAGGAGGCCGGTTTTGGTACCTATTGGGAGACCGTTGTCGACAGTCATGTCGTCGGTGTCGCCAAACCGGATCCGCGGATCTTCGAGATTGCGCTTACCCGCATGGGTGTCAGTGCGGATGCTGCATTCTACGTGGGCGATGTTCCGTACTTCGATGTCGACGGGGCTGCTGCGGCCGGGATGCCTTCCGTGTTGATCGATCAGCACGCAATTCATGGCTCGGTCACCAACGCAGTGAGGGTTGCATCGATCCGGGAACTCCCGGCACTCCTGGGTGTCTGAGCGCAGCTACAATCGCCGCATGCAACTCGCTCTCAGGACCGATTCGCTGACACGACGGTTTGGCTCGTTCGTTGCGGTCGATGGTCTCGATCTGGTCGTCCCGTGCGGAAGCCTGTATGGATTCCTGGGACCCAACGGCGCGGGCAAGTCCACCACCATCAAGTGCCTGACCGGGTTATTGCGTCCCAGTTCGGGAGCGATGCGAATTCTCGACCTCGATCCGCTGGCCGATCCGGTGGAGGTGCAGCGCCGCATCGGAGTCGTCCCTGAGGATCTGGCGCTCTTCGACCGCTTGACGGGTGCCGAGACGTTGTCCTTTGTCGGCAGAGTCCATCGAATCGAAAAGAGAGTCTGGCGTGAGCGCGCCGAAGAACTTCTGGCGCTGATGGACCTGGACGGCTCAGCGGGCACGATGGTCGCCGACTATTCGCACGGAATGCGGAAGAAACTCTCTCTCGCCGCAGCGCTGCTACCGGCACCGCAGCTTTTGTTCCTCGACGAACCGTTCGAGGGGATCGACCCCATGGCTGCAAAGCAGATCAAGGATCTCTTGACTCGATTCGTGCAGGGGGGCGGAACCGTTTTCCTGACATCGCACATTCTCGAGGTCGTGGAACGACTGTGCGATCAGATCGGCATCATCGTCTCAGGCCGACTGGCAGCCCAGGGAACGCTCTCGTCGCTGCGTGAAGCGGGAGGAACGTCACGCACGCTCGAGCAGGTTTTCCTGGAGGCTGCAGGAGCCGAGATCCCGAGAACCTCGCTGCCGTGGCTCACGACGTGATCGAATCGCTTTCGGCGTTGATCTGGCTGCGCTGGCGCCTACTCCTCAATTCGCTCCGGCCCGGGAGCCGCGACACGGTCGAGCGCACATCGCGCGCCCTCGATGTCCTGATCCCGATTCTCCTACTACTGCTATTCGCGCCGATTCTGCTGGGAACGGCCGCACTGAGCGTTCTCGGTGGCTGGGAAATGCACGAGCCTGGAACGATCCGCTCGACGGCGCTCGTGTTGGTGCGCAGCCTGCTGGGCGCGATCTTGCTGCTGTCGCTGCTGATGCCGGCGTTGCGGGCGCGGCGCCTTGGGGCGAGTGTCTCCCGGCTGTTGCTCTCCCCCATCTCGCGCACGGCGCTGCACATCGGCGAAACAGCCGCCGGGCTGACCGATCCATGGTTGCAGCTCGCCATTCCAATCCTGTTGCTGTTGCCGCTGGGCGTCGCTGCATCCGGTGCGTGGTGGGCTGCAGTTCAGTCTCTGGTGGCGGGAGTGGCCACTCTGGTGACGCTGACGTTTGCCAGCGCTGCGGCATCGCACGCCGTGATGCTGGTGTTTCGCAAGCGCGCTCGAGGCGAGTGGGCCGTTCTCATCGCGTTCGCCATCCTTCTGCTCGGGGAGTTGATGTTCGTTTGGATGCTGCCGACGGGCGACCGCCAGATGGAGCTTCCAGTCCGTACTCATGTCGACGGCGGGTGGTCGGAGTCGTTTCCAGCCTGGACCTGGGCGATCCCAACCGAGGCGTACGCGATGGTCTTGGCGCGCTCGTCCCGCGGAGAGTCGACGTGGCTTCCGATCGCTGTGACGCTTGTGTGGGCAATCGTGGCTTGGCGCTTGTCGCGGGCACTCTTCGTGCGTCTTTCATACTCGCCGGCTGAAGCGGGCGGTGCACACAGCAGTGTGCATCGATGGTTGCCGGCCTGGCCGGCGACATGGGTGGGTGACGGTGTGGCAGCGGTGATGCAGACGCACCTTCGCCTCTATCTGCGCACGTTACGAGGGAAGATCGCAGTATTTGGGGCGCCGCTGCCGGGGGTGATCATTGGGGCGGTGCTACATCGCCAGTCAGCGGGGTTGGCGCACCCCTCCAAGTCGATCGCGCCGATGCTGCTCTTCTCGATCGTGTTGTTGTGCATGCTGTACCTTCAGCAGGTGATCTCCAATCAGTTCGCGGCCGAAGCGGGCGGTTTCACCCGCCAACGTTTGTCGCCGTTGTCGTTGCGTGAACTGCTGTGCGGTCGATTCGCTGCGGCGCTCACGCTCTACGCGGCAACCACTGTCGTTTCCCTGTTGTCCTTTTGGCTCGTGTTTCCAAAAGCTCCCGCGACGTTGGTACTCACCGCGCTGTTCGCTGGGTGCGCTGCGTTCGCTGTGGTGCTCCCGTTGGCTGCGCTGCTCTCGGCGATCTTCCCGCGTGCGGTAGACCTCAGCCGCTTGGGGTCGGCAGGAAACCCCAATTCGGTTGCCGCTATCATCGTGACGTTAGCGATTCCGACGGCGTTCTTTCCAGTCGCAAGTGTGATCGCCCTGGTTTGGTGGTGGAGTCAGGCCGCCGTCGCCACAGTGATGGCAGCAGCGTTGATCTGTGCTGCTGCGATCACCTTGGGGCTATTCCTGCTGAAGCTGATCGAGCCCGCGGTGGCGACACGACTCGAGAATTTGTCGCTCGCCGCTCAGGGGCGTTGAGTCAGATCGGTTCGATCAACACTTCGATGACGCGGATGGTGCCATCGGCTTGGGCCATCCGCCCCACAACCTGAGGTTTCCCAATCGTCAAGACGGAGTGCAGGTGCAACGCTGACGTGACAATGCGCGGTTGCCCGATGGGCCCCGCCGAGAAATCGGCTGAGGAGTCTTCAAATCGAAGTTCGAAGCTGAGCGCCGTCGCACCGGCGCGCTTGACGTTGCAATTGATGAGCACACCGATGTTCTGGTAGGTGAAGGACGTGATTGGTATCTCATCACTCTTGGCGCTGATCGTGGTGGCGGGAATGGCGACTCGTGCGCCGCTGGTGAGTTCACTCCACTCGTCGCCGTCGATCGCTACGAGTCGATAGATCCGCGGTGCATCCGGTCTGGGTTTGTCAGCCCGCTCCTGGGAAATCGTCAGCTGTATCGCGACCGCTCGATCACGTTCGTCGGATTTGCCGGAATCCGCAGCGAGTGCGGTCCGACACGTTGTCGACAGCGCAAGACAGATGACCAACACGCTCTTATGTCGCATCGAGTTCCCCTTGTTTCGGTGTAGCACCGATGTCATGCGAGCCGGCATTGCGCCGGTTCGCACTGCCAACTACGCGGGGATCGAAACAGTTGTCTAGCGAGACTTGCCGGCGCCGCGCCTTCCAGGAGGACCGGTGCGGGGGGAGTGGCCCGGCCTGTCTCCGCCGCGACTTCGCCCGCGACCGGCTCGGGGTCCGCCGTCGGTCGTGGGAGCAACAAAACCCTCTAGCGGCGATCGATTGATGGGAAGACCGATGAGCGCTTCGATCTCGCGCACGACGCCCCGATCGCGAGGGGTGGCCAGCGAGACTGCCATCCCGGTGCGAGACGCGCGGCCGGTTCGGCCGACGCGGTGAACGTAGTCCTCAGGATTGCGCGGCATATCGAAATTGACGATCAGGTCGATGTCGTAGATGTCGATTCCGCGACCGGCAACATCGGTGGCGACCAGGACGGGCGCCTCGTTCTTGCGGAACGCGTCGAGCACCCGCTCGCGATTGTTCTGCGACAACAGGCTGGAGAGGCTGACCACCGTGTGCCCCGCGCGGCGCAGTTGCTGCGCGATCGCCGACGTTGCTTCACGCGTGGCCGTGAACACGATCGTCTTGACACCTTTGTTGTCGGCCATCACACGGCACAACGCTGAGATCTTGTCGGCGGGAGAGACTTCGTGCAGTCGATGCTCGATCCCGGCTGCAGCTACCCGTTCGGCGTCGACGCGAATGATCGTCGACTCTTGCATCAAGCTGCTGGTGAGTCGTTCGACTCCGGGTAGCATCGTGGCTGAGAACAACATCGTTTGACGGCTCAGGGGCAAACGCCCTGCAATCTGCAAGACATCATCGATGAAACCCATGTCGAGCATGCGATCGGCTTCATCCAGCACCAGCCAACGAATGTAGCGAGGCCGAAGCCACGCAGTGGTCAGAAACTCCAAGAGCCGCCCTGGCGTGCCAACCACCAGATCGGGCGGCTTCACCAGTTGCTGGCGCTGATCACCTAAGCTGGTCCCGCCGTACAGCACCGCGGTTCGCACACCCATCTGTGTCCCGAGCTTGGTCGCGACGCCGCCGACCTGCTGCGCCAGTTCACGCGTTGGACAAACAACCAGCGCTTGCACCTCGCCGTTGGGAACGAGCGCGTTGAGAATCGGAACCAAGAATCCCAGTGTCTTGCCGGTGCCGGTTTGCGCTACTCCGATCAGGTCGCGTCCCTTGAGAGCGATCGGGATCGTGCGGCTTTGTACGGGAGTGGGCTTGACGAAGCCGCCGGCAAACAGAACCCGCAGCAGTTCGGGCTTGAGTGGCAGTTGGTCGAAGGTAAGTGCGTCGGTGTGTATGCCAGAGGTGTCAGTCATCGGTGAGGGAGTCTACATGGGAACCGGGTTCGGGCGCTGGCTCACATTTCGGGCATTCGGTAGACCGGGATCGCAAAGCGCGCGGGATCCTTGGCGAATACCTGCGCTGAGTCGGAGTCAGGGAAAAAGTACAGTCGGCCCGCGTACTCGGCCCGAGGTGAATCGACCGCAGGCTGGAATCGTTGCTGGGTAACCGGATTGGTCAGTTCGCCGGTGTAAGCGACCGGGTTGCTCGAGAAGGTTCGCTTCAATTCTTGGTCTGCAAAGAAGTACACCTCGTAGTTCACGAAAACTCGATGCGCCTCGTCCAAGACGGCGAGCCGCGAGGGATCTATCGCCGAGGGTAGTGTGATGTTCCGAGCTTTCAAATAGTTTTCGGGGCCTTGCACGAAGGCCGTGGGGCACGGTGTTCAGCAAAATCCGATCGGCACACCGTTGACCCACACCGGTGGGAGATGAGTGTTCAGCTTGCGCTCGGTGACGATGCACCGGTCGTTGGGGGTGGACCGACCGCCCGGAAAGGTCAAATACGGATACTCCGCACTGGCATCACTGAAAGTGACACCCGGCACGGGGATCGGCACGCGAGCGCGAGGGTCGACCTCGTGTCGACTGCACGCCAGTCCAAGTCCAAGCAACAGCAGTGACGCAGAGCGCTGCATGAAATTCCTCCGCAACCAGTACAGCATCGCAAGGTCCTTGACCCCGGTCCGCTTCGCCTCGTGTTCGAGGATGGTGCCATGCGACCTGATGTTCCGCTCGAGCTCCGAGCCTTCGTGCGTTGCAGGGAGCGTATCGAGGCTGCTCGATCGGCCACGGGCTAGCCGCGAAAGACACTCGAGGGCAGAGGATCGAACGGTCGTTCATGCCCCTTGATCCCCTCGAAGTGTCATGACCGGTCGATCTGATCTTGCTCGGCCGGACACCCGTCGCTGCCCTCTCCCGTTTCGCGAGGGGCGCGGAGGTTTGCTGGTTTCGTCGGATCGCGGTGTGAATCGTGCGTTCGCCATTGCTGTCTCAAATAACCGATCCGTGGCTCGAAGGAGAGCGATTCAATCGGCGGGCGCGGTACCCATGGTTCGCATCGACGTGGCGGAGCGGCTCTTGTGGGTAGCTCGGGTCGTCTGTTACACACTCTCTCGATCTACGACCCACGCTGCTGTTTCGCGCACGGCCGGCTCCGGGTCGTCGAGAAGCTGCTCGGCCACCTCGATGGTGGCGGCGTCATCGATGTTGGCTCCAACGGTCAAGGCGTTTCGCACTAAACCGGCACGCTTGGGTCGAAGCAGTGGCGTCCGCCGGAATCGCTGGCGAAACGCCGGCACATCCAGCGCAGCGACATCGGCCAAGTGGGCATCGGCATACTCTTCGCGCAGACCGAGTGCCGGTTCGGCCGTCGGTTCGACACGACGATTCCAAGGGCAGACCTCTTGACAGACATCGCAGCCGAAGAACCAATCGCCGATCAAAGCACGCATCTGGGTTGGAAACGGGCCGCGATGCTCGATCGTGAGATACGAAATGCAGCGCCGCGCGTCGACCACGAACGGCTCGGCGAACGCGTCGGTGGGGCAGGCATCGAGACAAGCACGACACGATCCGCAGCGGTCGAGTGTGGTACCGCCGGTCGGCTCCAAGTCGAGGTCAGTGAGCAGAACTCCGATGAAGCGCCAGGAATCTCCTTCGGGACCGATCAGGCATGCGTTCTTGCCGATCCAACCCAGCCCGGCACGAACGGCCATTTCGCGTTCCAGGATTGCTGCCGTATCGACCAACACAGCACGCCGAACCGGTACACCCACAGCGTGTTCGACCGCATCTCCCCAACTCCCGATCCGCGATTCGAGCAGATCGTGATAGTCCTGCCCCTGGGCGTAACGGGCGATATACGGACCGAGTCCCGGCAAGCGCCGCCGATCGCGAGGCGCGGAGAGATAACTTTGCACCGCGACCAGCGCGCTCTTGGCCCACGGCCAGCGACGATGCAGGTCCTTGCGAATGTTCGCGGTACGGGCTAGCCACCCCATGTCGGCGTGGGCTCCGCGTTCCAACCAAGCGTCGAGTTGTGCGCCGTAGTCGGATGGGCCGCAGCGCGCCACCCCGCACGCAGTCAATCCGAGCTCGAGCCCCAGGTCCAGAAGTACCGTATTCGATGGACGCATCATCGCGACGAATCTACCCTACGCGGCGATGCACATTGCACACATCGCTGCCGAGATGGCGCCGCTGGTCAAAGTCGGTGGGTTGGGCGACGTTGTCGGAGCCCTGCCGCTGGCGCAGGCGCGCGCTGGGCATCAAGTCACCATCGTGCTTCCGGCCTACGCCCGCGTGCTGCGAGAGCGCCAGCTCTTCTCACCGCCGAGCGCTCCGGTTTCTTTTCGCGTGGGAGGCAACGACCTGCGCGGCGGCGTCCACACGCTGGCGCACCATGGCGTCACGGTCCTGCTGATCGAGCAAAACGACTTCTTCGGTCGTGATGGTGTTTACGACGGACCTCACGGTGCTTTCGGCGACAACGGACTTCGGTTTGGCTGGTTCTCCGGCGCGGCGCTGGCTGCGTTGCGGGAGATCGTCCCCGCGCCGGATGTGATTGTCGCTCACGATTGGCCGGCCGCGTTGGTACCGGTGCTGATGCGTGCTCAGCCCCAATCGTTCGAGGCGATTGCGGAAACAGCTTCGGCGCTGGTGATACACAACTTGGCGCACCAGGGCGTCTTCACGCGCGATCTCGCTCGCCGATTGGGAATCGCCGACCTTTTCTTGGATGCTGGGACACTCGAACGCGACGGCAACCTCAACATGCTGCGCGGCGCCATCCGCTGTGCGACGTGCGTGATCACCGTGAGCCCCACTTATGCGCGCGAGATCGTGTGGCCATCGTTCGGTGAAGGGCTGGAAGAGGATCTGCTGGCGCGCGGCAGCGACCTCGTCGGGATTCTCAACGGCATCGACACGCAGACTTGGGATCCGAATCGCGACCCACATCTGGCTGCGCCTTTTGACGCGGAGGATCGTTCCGGCAAGGCGTTGTGCAAGGCAGCCCTGCAGCAAGAGCTAGGTCTGCGCGTCGATTCATCGCTGCCGCTCTTTGCGGTTGTCTCGCGAGTCGATCGACAGAAGGGCCTCGATCTGATCTCGCCCTCAGCAGCGTGGTTGGTCGACCAGGGAGCTCAGTTAGTGCTGCTTGGCAGCGGCGAACGCGCTCTGATCGAGTCGCTTTATGGTCTGGCTCGTACCTGGAAACAGTCGGTGGTGGTGATCGATCGGTTCGATGAGTCACTCGCGCATCGAATCTACGCCGGTGGGGATTTCTTCCTGATGCCGAGCCGCTTCGAACCGTGCGGACTCGGACAGATGGTGGCGTTACGCTACGGCGCGATCCCGATCGTGCGTCGCACCGGTGGCCTCGCCGACACCGTGCGAGACATCGAGGAACACGCGGATACCGGCAGCGGCATTGTTTTCGATCACGCCGATGCCGGTGCGGTGCGCTGGGCTTGCGAGCGCGCGCTGGCATTGTGGCGAACGTCGCACGATCGACTCGAGGGAGTTCGCGTGCGCGGAATGAATCTAGATTTCTCATGGGACCGGAGCGCTCTGCTCTACGACCAGCTTCTGGAGCGAGCGGTTCGCGCCGAGCGCCGTCGGATCTTTGCGCCGTAGCCGCGCCGACTCCTGGGACCCGCCTGACCGATCCAGACAAGGTGACGAAGTGCCGCCCTGAACACGGGTACCCCCCTGCAGATTTTTCTCACGGAGTGCTTGCGGTTCGGTTATTGTCCATTACCATAACTGGACAAAACATAGACAGACTCGCATCGAGCCCGAGCCGCGAGTCAGGAGGCATTCATGAAGACACTCATTCGCTCCAGTTTCGTTTTGCTCGTAGTGGCTGGATTGTCGATGGCGAGCGCCCAGGCGCAGAACTCCCGCGTTCGGGTCGTCCACGCATCGCCGGACGCCCCGGCGGTTGATGTGCTCGTCAACAACTCCTTGCGGTTGTTTCAAAACGCTGAGTTCGAAGACGTAACGCAATACCAATCGGTCCCCGCGGGTTTCTACAACGTCAAGGTCGTGCCCAGCGGTGCGGGTGCTGGTTCGGCAGTGATCGACGCCAACCTGAACCTCTCGTACTACAAGGACTACACGGTGGTGGCGGTCGATCGGCTCAGCAGTATCGAACCGATCGTTCTCGAGGACGACAACAGCGCTCTTGCGAATGTGAGCACACCGGGTAGCGCACGCGTTCGTTTCGTACACGCCTCGGCCAACGCACCGGAGGTCGACATCAAAGTCGTCGGTGGCCCGTACCTGTTCCAGAAGATCCCGTTCAGAGGAGTCGGCAACTACATCAACGTTCCCGCAGGACGCGTCGATGTCGAAGTCCGCGTGGCCGGCACTGAAACAGTCGTGTTGACGGTTCCTGGTCTCCAACTCAAGTTGGGTGCGACCTATACGATTTTCGCAACCGGCCTGGTGGGCGAGTCACCAGCGCTCAATGCGATCGCGTCGGAAGACTCGCGCGGTCCGTTCTTCTTTCGGCCGGGGCGCGGGACCCGTTAGTCGGATCGGAGTCTCCACATCTGGAGGACCTAGGGGGCGGGCAACATGTCCGCCCCCTTTTCCATTTCACCTGTTACCGGCAACGGACGAATACCTCGTCGCGGAGGTTGCTCCAGGTGCACCGCGTCTCTGGACCGTGGCGGATGGGGTATGCTCCGCGGCCTCGCCTGCTCCTGGGACTCGGCAGCGCGGGAAGGACGGGAACGATCTGACGAGTCATCGAGGGTCCGGTACGTCGTGCGACCAAGAACC
>CAZAHQ010000009.1:0-21256 GCA_964484415.1 uncultured Acidobacteriota bacterium
TCTCGACTTGGAAGCCCACAGCCTAGCCGGACTCGAGGGAACGGGCGAGCAGGAATGCGGATCAGGGCGGCAGAACTGCCGCACCGGAAGGTTTGCCTCGCGCCTACCCCTCGGGGCGTGTGGTCAACAGGCCCACCCAGCGGTTGATCGGGTGGCTTCGATCGAGAAACCCAACCGTCGGGCGACGGCGGGTTCCCAACGAGGCCCGCAAGGACTTCATCTCGCGATCATCGGGCGCCAGGCTGAGACCGCGAGCGAGGGTCTGGATCGCCTGCTTGCGCAGCCCCGCCGCTATCTCCAGCCGTGCGAGGTTTTCGTGGGCCCGCGGTTCCCAGAACATCTTTCTCACGGCGTCGCGGCAGAGCACCATCCCTTCGCCGATGCGACCTTCGACGGTGCCGAGCATCAATCCATACCAAGAGCCGACGATTGCGGCGTCGGGCGGCGCTCCCGGAATCTCGTTGACCATGCGCCAGGCCGCTGCGGACATCGCCAGCGCCTCGCGGGCATTCCCGATTCGATGCGAGGCCAGCGCCTTCTCGAGCGTGATGAAACTCGGATGAACCGCCATCTCCCTTCTCTCCTTCGTCGTGTCTGAAATGTAGCGGGTGCGGAGTTGTCGATTCCAGGACGAGTTTCGAGAGCGGGCTTTCAGTAATGCAACCGTCCGGCTCGACCGGCCCGCCGGCTCGGGCCAAATTGTCCGAATCCGCGTGGGCCTCAACGCTCTCCGGCGAGGCGCCCGCGATGACCTCGTCGCAGCGCCGGCCGGGACTGGCCCGTAGCGCTGAAACGGAACGAATGTTGGTACCCTCTGGTCCGTGCGATCCCGCCTCCCGCTACTCGTGGTGCTCGCGCTGCTCGTGATCGTTGCGTGCAGCTTCCACACCTTCTATCTGTGGCGGCAGATCAGTGCCGACATCATCGGCCGCCCGGTTGCGGAAAGCCCTTTCGACGCAGATCCGTTCGACGGCACGATCACCGGGCTGACGAAAGCCGGTGAAGCCGCCGGGGTCGTCAGCGGTGAGCGACTCGTTGCCGTGAACGGTGTGCCGTTTGCGGGGCCGGGCGTGCTGGCGCGGAGTGTCTGGCGGCAAGACCCTGGGAGCGAGCTGCAGCTCACGATCGAATCGGCGGTTGCGCCGCACGAACGGCGTGACGTGACGCTCGTACTGCAAGCCAGTTCGCCGGCCGGGCAACGCCAGGTTTCGAGTTTGTTGCTATTGGGAACCCTGCTGATCGCGTCTTTCACGTGTATCGGGATCGGCGCCTTCGTGGTGGCGATCAGGCCGCACGATCTGCTCGCATGGGTCTTGCTCGGGTTGATGCTCAGCTTCGCCCAGTTCAGCACGATCTGGGATGGGCTGATCTGGTCACTCCCCCGCGGATGGTGTCAACTCGCCACCCTGTACCACGTTGGCTCGGCGGCGTTGTGGCCGGTCTGGATGATGTTGTTTGGGCTGTACTTTTGTGGCCCCTTACCGCTGCCTCGAGTCGCCAGGATGGCCGTGCGCCTGTTGCTCGTCGCACTCGTGGCGCTCGCTGTGCTCGGTGTTTCGATCGAGATGGGAATTCCCGACCACGCGTCGTCGATCCAACCGCTCGCACGATTCAGGGCTGGGTTGGGCCGACTCCCTTTGGTGGCTCAGATGTCAGCGATTGGGTTGTTCTTCATGTCGCTCGGCTGGAAGAGTGGGATCGCAACGTCGGCAGACACAGCGCGGCGCCTGAACTTGATGAAGTGGGGCGCCATGATCAGCCTCACACCAAGTTTCTTGATCGTTACCGCCAGCCTGATCAGAGGGCAGGATCCGTTCTACTCGGTTCCCGATTACATCGCGTTGTTCGCGGTGGCGCTGATCTTCGTATTTCCGTTGACTCTGGCCTACGTGATCGTGGTGCATCGCGCGATGGACGTGCGCGTCGTGTTGCGCCTCGGCTTGCAGTACGCACTCGCCAAGGGGGCTGTGCGCACGTTGCAACTGCTCTTGTCGGCACTCGTGATTTGGATCGCCGCGCTCGGGATCATTGCAGGAGATGCGTCGCGGCCCGGCCGGCTGCGCGCTGCTGCGTTGGGCGCATGGGCGGTCGTGATGCTCGGGCTCGGCGCTAAACGCGTCCATCGCTGGACCGATCGCAGGTTCTTCCGCGAAGCGTACGACGCCGAGACGTTGCTCACGGAATTGACGGAGCAGATGCGCACCACTGTCGAACTCGAACCGCTCCTGGAGACGCTGACAACGCGTGTGAGCGAGGCGTTGCATGTTCCGAAGGTCGCGCTGTTGCTGGCGACCGACGACGGATATCGGGTCGCGGCGCAACGCGGGCTCGCGCCGGAGCTGCACGGCAAGTTGCGCCTGGATGGCGCCGTTGCTCGTGCACTGTCGGGCGAGCCGCGCCCTCTCAAAGTCTATTGGGACGACCCAGCGAGTTGGCTCCATCTCGCCAGCGGCAGCGAGTCCGACAACGCGTTGCTTCGGCAACTGGAAACGCAGCTTCTGTTGCCGCTGTCGATCAAGGGCAAACTGCCCGGCATCTTGAGTCTCGGATCGAAGCGCTCGGAAGAACCCTATTCGCCGCGCGATCTGCGATTGCTCTCCTCGCTCGCCGCCCAAGCGGCGTTGTCGCTCGAGAACACCCGATTGGTGGCGGTGGTTGCGGCCGAAACGGAACAACGCGTGCGGATGACCCGCGAGCTCGAGATCGCGCGCGAGGTTCAGGAGCGATTGTTTCCGCAAACGATCCCGAAGGTGGCAGGGCTGGAGTTGGCAGGACGCTGCCGGCCGGCTCTCGGCATCGGCGGGGACTACTACGATTTCTTCACTCTGCCCGGCGGCCGCGTCGGTGTCGCGATCGGCGATGTCTCCGGCAAGGGGATCCCCGCGGCGCTGTTGATGGCGAGCCTGCGCGCCGCGCTACGTGGCCAGGCGATCGGTGGGATCAACGATCTGGGCCGGCTGATGGAACATGTGAACACGATGGTCTACGAATCGTCATCGTCGAATCGCTATGCAACCTTCTTCTACGCCGAATTCGATCCTGCCAACCGCGTGCTGACCTACTGCAATGCGGGACACAACCACCCGATGGTCATTCGCGGCAACGATGCTTCGCGTCAGGTGTTACGCCTGGAAGCGGGCGGGATGGTGGTCGGCTTGATGGAAGGGGTGCCGTTCGCGCACGCAACGATTGCGCTCCAGTCAGGCGATCTGGTGGTGATGTTCACCGATGGAATCAGCGAAGCACGCAATCGCGCCGACGAGGAATGGGGGGAGTCTGCTCTGCTGGCCGCGATCGACGCGGCGCCGTCGTCGGCGCCCGTGGCGTTGATCGACACGCTGTTCGCCGCTGCCGATGCATTTGTCGACGGTGCCAAGCAGCATGACGATATGACGCTCGTGGTCCTGCGACTTGGATGAGTCGCCGATGATTCCGGTTCATGGCCAGGTGTGACGCGGGTACCGCCGCATCAGTTGTTGGCGCAGGGCAGGGTAGTGCTGCTGCCAGAAGCTCGCGAGGTCGGTGGTGATCTGAACCGGACGTCGGTTGGGTGCAAGCAGATGCACCACCAACGGAACGCGCCCTTCCGCAATGCGTGGCGTATCGCTCATCCCGGCAAAATCTTGCAGGCGGGAGGCGATCCACGGCGGCTTGCCGCGTTCGTAGTTGATTCGCGCGCGACGACCGCCGGCGAGTGAGACCCGTTCCGGCGCCCAGCGCTCCAACTGCGAGCGCTCGGCAGCCGTCAACGACGATTGCAGAGTCGACAACAGATTCGCGCTGCGCAGCTCCGCGAAACTGCGGCGCCCTTCACAGAGTGTCACGAGCATTCGGCGCGCGGCCGCTTCGTCCTGCTCTGGAAAACCCGGCACGTGCTGGGCGACAAAGGCGGTGCGCGCATGCCAAGCGGCCAACTCCTCGGCTTTGGCAAACGCCTCGACCCCGCGAGCCAGCGCCTGCTCGGCGAGATAGTTGGAGACATCGCTCCCGGCGGGATCGCTGCGGCGTGTTTCGTGGACGACCAGGGTGCGGTATGTCATCAGACTGAGTGACTCGACCCGTTCGGCGGTTGAATTCCACGACAGCTCTGTACGATCGTTCAGTGCCTCTGGGAACAGATCCAGCAACCATTCCTCGTTTATCTGCGTGGCAGCATCGACGATCGGTGCACGACCCGAGACTTCGCGCGCCGCGACCGCAACGAAGGGGGCTTCGCCGAATGCGGGGCAACCTTCACCAAGGCGCACCGCGCCGCCCTCGCACATCAGTGCCTCACGCTGGGTCTTGTTGCGCAGTTTTCCGACACGATCCGGAAACGCGGCCAACAGTGAAAGCGCCAGCGATTCATCCTCGGCTGCACTCAACGGCCCGAATCGTCCGACACCCGGCACGCCGGCCGCACGCAAGATCTGCTCGCGTGCGCGCGCGATCGGACTGCGCTCGCCGGGCTGGAATGCCGCCACACAATCGAGCGGATCCCCCTCGAGGCCTTGATCCTCGAGCAATGCAGCCAACGTTGCGGCGCGATCGGCGACACCCCTGGACTGCGCCTCCAGCATCAACCGCCCGAGTCGCGGCGGCAGCGGAAGCCGCGCCAGTCTTCGACCGGCATCGGTGAGCGAGCCATCGTCGCGCACGGCTCCAAGCTCGCGCAGCAACTGCTCTGCGGCGCGGAGCGCCGCGGGCGGTGGCGACTCGAACCATGCGAGTTGCTCGAGGTCGACGACGCCCAACATGCGCAGCATCAACACGGGTTCCGCCAGGTCGCCGCGCGCGATCTCGGGAAGATCTTGTGCGGGCCACAGATCGTGCTCGAACTTCGTGTAAAGACGCAGCACCCGCCCGGCCGCGACGCGTCCCGCGCGACCGGCACGTTGCGTGGCGCTGGCGCGACTGATCGTGCTGGTCGTCAAGGTGGGCAATCCGGACCACGGTGACCAAGCGGCGACGCGCGCCAGCCCGCTATCGACCACCGTCGTCACGCCTTCGATCGTCAGCGAACTCTCGGCGATGTTGGTTGCTAAGATCACCTTGCGCTGCGCCGACGGTTGCACCGCGGCATCCTGCTCGGCGGGCGACAGATCACCGTGCAGCCTGTGAACCTGCGCCGATTCCAAATCGGTCAGCGCCTCCGCCGTGCGGCGAATTTCCGCCATTCCAGGCAGGAACGCGAGCACATCACCGGCGCTGCTTTCCGAAAGCGCGCGCCGCACGCCACCGGCGACGCGCTGCGGTAGTGGACGCGGATCCGGTTTGGCGCCGAACTGAACCTCGACAGGGAATGTCCGCCCTGGAATTTGCATCACATCAGCGCCAAGGAAGTGGGCCACCGCTTCGGCGTCGAGTGTGGCACTCATTACCAAGACGCAGAGATCAGGGCGCGTGCTGCGCTGCAATCGCCGCAACAACGTCAGCGCCAGATCGGTGTGCAGGTGACGTTCGTGAAACTCATCGCAGACCACGATCGATACATCGGTCATGAGTGGATCGGAGAGCCAGCGGCGTGTCAGCACTCCTTCGGTGAGGAACCAAAGCCGCGTTGCGGTCGAGCCTTGTTCGTCGAAACGGACGCGGTAGCCGATGCGCCGCCCGAGCGGCTCACCCAACTCCGCCGCGACGCGCCGGGCCGCCATTCGCGCCGCCAGCCGCCGCGGCTGCAAGACAAGAATCTGCTTGTCGCCCGCCACGCCGCCGGTCAAGAGTGCGCTCGGTACGCGCGTCGTCTTACCGGCTCCCGGCTCGGCCACCAACACCAATCCTCGCGCGGCGCCGAGGCGCGCGCAGATCTCGGGGAGGAAGGGGTCGATCGGGAGCGGTGACGTCAGCATCGCCACGCCAACCGCCACACGTAGCGAATGCGCTTAGAAATGATCGCGGGTCGCGACGCGGTGAGCGCGCCGCTGTTTGGCGCGTTCGGCGCGTGCGCGTTGTTCATCGGTGGTCAAGACCAACGGAGGTACCGGTGTCGGATGGCCGGAGTCGTCGAGTGCGACCATCGAGATCAAGGCCCGGCACGCAGTGACGCTGACACCGGTGAGCGGTTCTTCGCCCTCGACCGTGACGCGCACTTCCATCGAACTCGAGAACGTCGCGGTGAGCTCGCCGACCAAAATCACGATCATGCCGGCCTTCACAGGTCGCACGAAGTCGACACGGTCGATCGAAACCGTGACCACCGGCATACGGCAATGCCGCATCGCCGCCATCGCGGCGCATTTGTCCGCCAAAGACAGCAACCGGCCACCGAAGATGTTGCCGTGATTGTTGGTATCGACCGGCAACACCAACTCGGTCATCTCGACGCGTGAGGCCTCCGGTGTGTACTTCTGATGAGTCATGCGATCGACTCCTCACGAATCGTCAGATCCAATTGGCGCGCCGCCAGTCGCGCCATGAACGGAGCATGTGGCGTTCCGATCTCCAGGGGGAGAGCACCAGGCTGAACCTCGCCTGCCGCGCACATCTCGGCCACGATCGCCGCCGGATGTGCGGTGCAACGCTCCATGGCAGTAAAGCCGGTCGCGGGATCTTGGCGATCGAACAGATCGTAGCGAATCCGCACTCGCTGTCCGGCGCGCAAACCGATCACATCCACGCGCAGCACGACGAGATCGGGAACGGCCGGCTTGTCGATCAGCGGCGTGAGCAAGCGGATCAAGAGATCGCGAGGTCTTACGCTACCGCCCGTCGATGTCGGAATCGAGTCCTCGCCAAACAGGCCCAATTCTTTGAAGGTGCGGAATCGCGCGAAGTGTCCCGGGTAGCGGAGCGTTCGATACTCGTAACGTCTTACGCGCGTGCGGAACGTCTCCGGCGCGGTCGACGTGCCGCCCGATGTCGGTGACGCTTCCAACGTTCCGACCCGAGGGAACTCGAACGGGTCGATCTCCGACAAGGTTGGAACTTCGATCAGTTTTCCATCGCGCGCGTAGATTGCGTTGCCCGAGTACTCGTTGATCAGCCCTTCGGCGCTGAACACCAGCCGATAACCAAACGGTGGGATCGGCTGCTCGGGGAGACCGCCGCACCAGATTTGCACCTGTTCCGCCTGCTCGAGCGCATCGATTCCGGCAGCCGCGAATGTGTTGGCCACACCGGGGGCCAGTCCGGTATCCGGAACCAGCGCCACACCGGCGGCGCGCGCCGCATCGTGCAGCGCCAACAGTTGTCCCGAAATCGCAGTATTCCCGCCCAGGTCAACCAAAGAGCAACGCGCCTCGATCGCGGCACGTGCTGCCCCCGGTGCGAACCGATACGGCAACGCGCACAACGCCGCGGCGCTCCCCTCCATGGCCCGCGTGAGCGCCGCTTGGTCGGCGCCGTCGGCGCAGATCGTCTTGATCGGGATGCCCGGCAACAGCGAGGCGAGCTTGGCGCGCGCCGCGTCGAGCGCAGCGGGCTGCGCGTCGAGCAGCGACAAGGCGGCGGCGCCCCCGAATCGAGCGAAATCGTAGGCGGCGCAGACGCCTTGGCGCCCCGCACCGAGTACGGTCGCCGGTCGCCGGGTAAAACCACCCTCAACGGATTTGGTCGTAGACATGGTCGTCAGGCTACGATGGCCAGCACCATGACCGCCATCCCCCCCGCATCCACCCCTCCCCGCCGCCGATCGGTTCGATGGCTCGTGGTCGGGGCCGTTGTCGTGCTGGTGCTGCTTGCAACCGCCGCGATCATCATCCCGCGACTGGCCGATCCGGAACGTCATCGCGGCACACTCGAAGCGGTCTTGTCGGAGGCCACCGGTTGGCGAGCGCGATTGGGGAAACTCGATGTGACGATCTGGGGCGGTGTCGCGGTGCGTGTTCAGCCGGTGACGCTGGTCTCGCCGTCGGGCGAATCGTCGGTGCAAATCGAAGCGGTCGAGGTGCGCGCGTCGCTGTGGCCGCTGCTGTCCGGCAAGCTGGAGGTCGAGAAGGTGTTGCTGGTTCGGCCGCAGTTGATGTTGGTACGTCAACCCGATGGCCGATGGGAGTTCCCGCACGCGTCGAAAGATCAGGCGAAGGCCAACGGCCTGGAGAAAACGACCTCGCCGCAACAACCGACGAGCGGGACGCCGACAGCGGCCGCGGCCGGCAGCGGGTCATCGCCGCAGCGCGATCGCGCTGCTTCCCAGGCCGACACGTTGGTTCGCACGACTTCTAGCAACACGATCTCGATTGGCGAAATCGAGGCGCGTGGCGGGACGTTGCGCATGGTCGATCGCTCCGCAGCGCCGGGCGGGACGCTTGCGATTCAAGAACTCAACGCGCTGATCGCTCCTGCGACGGGGCGGCTTTGGGGCCAAGCGCGCTTCGCAGCCGGGCCCGGGAAGGTCTCGTGGCAAGGCACGATCCTCGACGGTGTTCAACTCGACATCGAACCGACCACAGCGCAGGTGCTGAGCGATTGGTTCGGCACCGCGACCATTCGACCGTCGGGAACGTTCTTCGCGCGCGTGCGTACCACGGGGTGGACCCGTGCCGATCTGCAGGCCGAAGGGGATGGACTCGTGATCCTGGCCGGCGATGCGGCGCTGCCCCATGTCACCGTGCGCGGCGCAGTGTTGCGCGACGAGACCGCGAACGATTGGTCGCTCGATGGCACGGTCGATCTGGGTGGGCTGGTGTTGATCGGCGGTGGACGATTCGCTCCGTCGCTCGACATGACATGGCGTGCACAACGCGAGCCGATCGAAAACGCGATCGGCGCACTGGCGGCGCTTGGCCCACTGCCGGTCCGCGTGGTGCCTCCCGGTCAGATCGATGCGGTCGTGAATTTCTCACGGCGCATCGACGGGCCGTTGTCGGTGAATGCGCGGGCGACCGTCACGGCGAAATCGATGTCGGTCGATCCCTCCCTCCCCAAGCTCGACCGGGTGCGCGCCACGCTGCAGTTGGATCAACGCGGACTGTTCGTCGAGCCGCTGGAAGGTGCGCTCGCCGGCGGTGCGGTCCGACTGGTTGCGCAACTCACCCCCGCCGCGACGGACGGCACGTTGACGTTGAGCGGGACTGTGCGCGCGGCATCGCTCGAGTCGTTGTTGCGTGCAACCGGCGCCTCGCAGACGTTCCCGGGTAAGGCCGACCTCGATCTAAACCTCAAATGGGCGTTGGCCCAAGGGCGCACTCTCGAGTCGCTGAGTGGTAGCGCCGTCGTCGTTGCCACCGATGTCGTGTTGCCGGCGTGGAAGCCGCTGGGCGATGACGCGACGCGGCTCGATCGCGTCGACGGGTCGCTGCAGATGGATGGGCTGCCTTGGAAACTCGAAGGTGTACGCGCGAGCGGACCAACTCTTTCGGCGGTAGGAGGGCACGGCACGCTGCACCCGCGACGCGGCAGCTTCGACTTGCCGTTGGATGTGACCCTCACACCCGACGCCTCGCGTCTGGTGACACAGCGAGTCTCCGCGCTGAAACATCTGCAAGGAAACGACGGACAACTGCAAGTCTCGGGGAAGGTGAGCGGTCTTTTCTCTGCACCGCAGGTTTCGCTCGATCTCGAAAAATCGCTGTTGAAATCGGGGCAGAATCCGCAGGATCTGGCGCGCGGTCTTTTGGGTGATTACCTCAAGCGCAAGCAAGACAAGCGGGACAAGAAGAAAAAAAAGCCGCCCGCGGCCGGTACCGGAGGCCCATGAGCGAGACGGTGGTCTTTCCCGAACCGCTGGCTGAACGGCGGATCGGACCGCTGGCGCTGCGCCTGTTGCCCGCCTCGCACCCCAGCGCCGATCTGGAGGTCGTCGCGGCGCTCGTCGGCGCGCTCGGTCTGCTTGGGTTTTGGTTTCTTCCGTTGATGCAGTTGGCCCCTTTCGTTGGCGATTGCCGCTTCAAGAACTGGTTCGGGTTTCCATGCGGCACGTGCGGCATCACGCGCGCGCTGCTGCTGATGCAGCATGGAGATTGGGGCTTGGCACTGCGCATGAATCCGCTGTTGGTCGCCGGGTTGATGATCGTGGTCGGCTACACACCGGTGGCGTGGATCCTCTGGCTCGGCAAGTTCCCGCGTCCACGCCTCGCGGCGCTCGGTCGTGCAGGGCGTTGGCTGCTCCTGGGACTCGCCGCGGGCGCATTCGTCATCAACTGGGGATTCCTGATCGTGGATGGGCGATGAGCGAGGAGATCCGAATCGTCGCCTTCGATGTCGATGGCACGCTGATCCAACACCGCGATCATCAAACCGTTTGGCAACTGCTCAACGCGCGTTGGTTGCCGACCGCGGGGCTCAATCGCGATCGATTCGTCGCGTATCGAGAAGGAAGAATCACGTATGCCGAATGGGTCGATCTGGACATCGGCGATTGGGTTGCGCAAGGGGTGTTGCGACACGAGATCGAAGCGGTGATCAAGAGCGAATTGGCGGCCACACCGGGCGCCGTCGCGACTGTGGCTGAACTGCATCGGCGCGGATATCGCGTGGTGGTTGTCAGCGGTACGTTGGACTTGACCTTGGAATTGCTGCTGGCCGATACCGTGTTCCACGAGGTGTTCACCAACAAGATCTGGTTTCATCCCGATGGGCGAATTCGCGGGTGGCGGGCCACTCCCTTCGACGTTGCCGGCAAGGCGGTCGCGCTGAAGAGCTTGTCGCGCGCGCTCGGCTTGACCGAGGCCAACGTCGCATTCGTCGGCGATGGTTGGAACGACATCTCGGCGCTCGCCTGCGCCGGGCTGGGGATTGCATTTCATCCCAAACAAGATGAGGTGCGCAGCGCCGCGCAAGTCGTGTTTGACGATGGACCGCTGACTCAACTGTTGGAGTTGCTGCCTGAGGTGAATCGATGAGCGATCGCGCGACCATATTGAAGCGGGAACGAGTCTACGAAGGCAAGCTCTTGAAAATCGATCGCGAGGAAGTCGCGTTGCCGGGCGGCAAGCACGCGACGCTCGAGTCGATTCGTCATCCAGGAGCTGCCGCCGTGGTGCCGTTTCTCGGCGACGGGCGCGTGGTGCTGATTCGTCAATACCGTCATGCGACCGGTGGCTACTTGCTGGAGATACCGGCGGGAAAGCTCGACGCGGGAGAAGCGCCGGAGCGTTGTGCCGCGCGCGAGGTCGAGGAAGAGACAGGGTACTCGGCGGGGCGGCTCGAGTTGTTGGGCTCGATCCTCACCACGCCGGGATTCACCGACGAAGTGATCTGGCTCTACCAGGCGCATGAGTTGCGATTCGTCGCGCAACGACTGGAGTCGGACGAGGTGATCGAGACGCTCGTGGTGCCGTTCGATGAGGCGATCGCGTGGGTGCAGAGCGGAAAGATCCGTGACGCGAAAAGCGTCAGCGCGTTGTTGCTGGCGTGGGCGCGTCGTATGTCGCTGACGTCACCGGCCTGATGCGGCGGCCGCTACGCCCGGCGAGCCCGATCCAGTCCTTCAAGCGCAATCGGTAGACCGTCCCCGAATTTATTCGGGGGGGATCTTCTCGAGTTCGAGAGTGCGGTCCCAGGCGTCGTGGGGGAACCAGACCGGGTCGATGATCGGGGCGGTCCAGCGGACGGGGGACCAGTTGCGAAGATCCTGACCGGGCGGCCAGGTCGAGGCGGTCGACCAGGTCTGCGACCAGATCGGCGTGGAGAAGGTCGACGGGTTCCAGGGATACGGTTTGGTTGGATCGCCGGTGGGGTAGGCGGGCGTCGGCGACCAATCGCCTTTGTCTTGTGACACGGTGGTGCGCGCGATGAACTCCGCTCGGCGAGCGCGCTGAACCGCTTCCGTGAATGCGCCAACCGGAGAGGGGGCAGCAGCCGGCTCCAGCGGTTTGCCGCCGACGCTCTCGAGTGAGATCGGCGGCAGATCGGGGAGTGGTGTGGGCGGTGCTGGCGGAACGGTTTCGATTCGGATCCGAAGTCGCGGTTCGGCAACCGGTTCGGGCTGCTTGCCCAAGATAGTGATGCCGATCGGGTAGTCCTTGGCGCGCAGCCGTTGCCCGGGCTCCGGTGCCGGGGCGTAGAAGATCTTGGGAGGCTGTGCCGCAGCAGCTGGATCTGCGACAGGCTGCGTCATCGTCTTCGAATCGACCGCGGGCTTGGCACGGTCCACAGCGACGGCCTTCGATTTTGCCTTGGGCTTGGGCTGCGGTTTTGCCGGGGACACAGCAGGGTCGGCGGCAAACGCACACACGACTGCAGCGGTCGCCAAGCAGATCCAACAACCGCTGAATCGAACGGTACGAAACATGAACGACCTCATCCCTTCGCCTGGCCAAACCGCGATGCTTCCGACGGTTGGTAACCGGCGTAGAGCATACGCTCGGGTCATCCTCCGGGCACAGCGGGTCGGACTGAACGCATAATCACGCTCCATGAAGCGACTGCAGGTTCTGGCCCTTTCTGTCTTGGCGCTGACGGCACGTTGTGGTCTACCTGGCAGCGCTCCTTCAGACGGCTCCGCCCCAGCGGTTATCGATGCACCGACCGTGGTCGTGATCTCGATCGATACGCTGCGCGCCGACCGACTCGGCTGCTACGGACATGCCGGCGCCGGAACGCCGGTGATCGATGCACTCGCATCGAATGGCGCTCGCTTCGAATCGGCCGAGACCACGGCGCCGCTCACGTTGCCGGCTCACAGCTCGCTCTTGACCGGGCGGAGCCTGCCGGCGCACGGCGTGTTCAATAACGGCACCTTCAAACTGCCTTCCACTGTCCCGACACTGGCGGAATCGTTTCAGCGCGCCGGCTACGCAACCGGAGCGTTCGTCAGCTCGCCCGTCCTCTCCGCGCGCTACGGACTCGGTCGCGGGTTCGATCGCTACGACGATCAAATTGCCAAGAAGACGCCGCAACAAGGATTGGTGGTGCACTACGACGAACGCTCCGGACGTGAGACGGCAACGCACGCGATCGCCTGGGTCGATGGGCTCGGTAACAAGCCCGCGATGCTGTTCGTGCATCTTTGGGAGCCGCACGCTCCGTACCAACCGCCTGCCGAGCTGGCGCAGCAGTTCGCCAACGATCGCTATCAAGGGGAGGTCGCTGCGGCGGATGCGGCGTTGGGGCGATTGCTCGAAGGGCTCCGCGCGCTCGGCCGCGGAGGCAAGCTGCTGGTGGTGGTCACCGCCGATCACGGCGAAGGGTTGGGCGCGCACGGTGAGCCGACACACGGTCTGTTCTTGTATCGCGAGACGATGCGTGTTCCGTTGGTGTTCAACGGCCCGCAGTTGGGAATCAAGGCGGCCGTCCATCGAGCGCCGGTGAGTTTGGCCGACATTGCGCCCACGCTCTTGGAACTCAGTGCGTTGCCGGCGCTGGCGGAGATCGACGGCCGCTCGCTGGCCGCCATGGTGCGAGGCCAGGGCGAGGCCCCGAACCGCGACGGTGTCTTCGCCGAGAGCCACTTGCCGCAACTCGATTTCGGTTGGTCGGGCCTGCGCGCGTTGGTATCCACTGACGGCACGCGCTTGATCGACTCCCCGACGCCGGAGTTGTTTGACGAAACGGTCGACCCCGACGCAGCGCATGACTTGGCGGCGGCTCGTGTCGCCGATGTAACGCTCAAGCGACGCGCGCTCAACGCGCTGGTCGATGCCGCCGCCGCGCTCAAACCCGCGTCGGAGGCGGAGCACAGCGTCAGCGCGGAGGAGTTGGAACGCTTGAGGTCGTTGGGTTACGCCGCCACCGGACGGCAGGCTGCGACAGGCCACGATCTGGTCGATCCGAAGCGCGTGAATCCCCGCGATCGCGTGACGTTCGTCGCGGACTTCGATCAGGCGTCGGCCCGCACGCGGGAGAATCGACACGCCGAGGCGATCGCTTTGTATCGAAAGCTCCTGGCGATCGAACCAAAGAACCCTGGGCTTTTGTTGCAGTTCGGACAGGCGCTGATGCTTGCCGGTCAATTGCCTGAAGCTCAAGTCCAGATCCGCGCCGCGATCGCGGTCGATCCATCGTACGGACTGGCCTGGTATCGATTGGGTCAACTACTCGACAACGCCAAACGAGTGCCCGAGGCCGAGGCTGCGTATCGCAAGGCGATCCAAACCGACCCGGCCAACGTCGAGCCGCGAAAAGCACTGGCCGGCCTCTTGACAGAAAACAAACGGATTCCGGAAGCGATTCAGGAACTCGAGCAGGCCAAGGCGATCGATCCAAACGACGCATCGCTGGCACGGGACATCGAACGGTTGTGGGCCAGGACCCGACGCTAGGCAAGACCGAAAAAGAAAAAGGCGGGACACCGGTCCCGCCTTTCAGCGTTCCTGACGAGACGTCGCTTACGGCGTCGCTGCGCCGCTCAACGTGAAGCGATACATCAACTGACGTTGAAACTTCAGGCTCGGCAGTGAGATATCGGCCTTGAGCGTGCCTTTCAACATCATCTTGCCGTTCTTGGTCACGGCCCCCTGTGCCTTGTCACTCTTCAGATCGACGGTCACCAGGTCGGCCAGTTGCGGCGGTACGCTGGCGCGCAAGAGATTTCGCACCGCCTCGGTGGAGGCTGCGTCGTCGAACTGCAATGTGAACCCCTTCTCACCGGTGGCTTCCCACTGACATGGCAAGCAGAGATTGGCGTTGCAACTGGCATCGACCGGCAGGCTGGCGTTGGTCGACGACACGGCGAGCAGGCAAGACGTTCCTTCGGGAGCGAATGTCAGCGTGGCGCTGGTTCGATCGCCAGCATTCGGTGAGCCGGTGACCTTGCCGCGTCCTGTGCCGTTGAGCGTCCACGACGTTCCGGCCAGGTCGAGCGCTGCGAACGCTGGAACTGCAAGCGCCAGTGTGGCGATCAGGCCGAGAGCACGGCGTACGAATACAGCGTTGTTCGTGATTCCGATTTTCATGATCCACCTTCCTTGCTCTCGAGTGCCGCTCACGCCGGGCGACGTGAGCACAGAACACTCACAGGCAGTCGAGATAGGCAGCGCTAGGATGCCCCCGCGCACGCGCGCGGTCAACAAAACTCCTGCATCGACGGCCTCACAACGAAATCGTCATGGCTGAATCGCCGGTTGCGCACCCAGCCCTGGCCCGAACACGACCGCGTTTTGAAACAGGCGCGCCGTGCCAACCATGCCGCCGCGGAACAAGGGGCTGCTTGCAAACAGAATCGTCTGACCCGCACCCTCCGCTTCGCGGGCGACATACGCAGCGTTCGCCAAACGCGCGGCCGCCTCCGGCCACAACAGTCCCGACAATCGAAGCTGCACCGTCTTTCCGCTGGGCAACGCCGACCAACCGACCGGCAAACGTGCCGGCTGCTTTGCCGTCGTCACCGGCTCGGAGGTCAAGACTCCGAAGCGGACCGGAGTTTCGGCCGGGGTCTTGGTGACGAGCGCATTGCCGCGAAAAAGAACCGGCAACATCGGCCCGCATCCGATGGTCAACCAATGATGATCGTCGGTCCGTGCCGCCAGCACCGAACCGCCAGGCATGAACAGGCTCTGCCATGCATCGCGCCGCTTGAGTTCCACAAGCTCCGGGCGTTGCGCGGTGTCGCTCCACGGGAAATCGCCGCTACTGGCAACGCCGCGCGCATAGATCGCGTCGGCGTCGACCGTTGCCGTCGGTGCGATCGCTTCACGCAGCACCGTTTGCTCGAACTCGGCGATCGAGTCCAACGCATCGGTGAGCGTGCGCACCGATTCCAGCCCGCCCTCCTTGGCGGCCCATTGCGTTG
This sequence comes from uncultured Acidobacteriota bacterium, assembly GCA_964484415.1. Taxonomy (GTDB): domain Bacteria; phylum Acidobacteriota; class Polarisedimenticolia; order J045; family J045; genus JANNUT01. The sequence goes on from CAZAHQ010000009.1 coordinate 15,590, forward strand.
CCGACTCGCCGATCGCGATCAGCGTTCCTCCGGCCGAGATCCAGGCCTTCAGAGCGTCCTTGGCCTTGAGCGCTGGGTTCGCACCGTACACGCTGGGAAGTACGATCACGTTGTAGCGACGCAGATCGACCTGCGCGAACGACTCCGCCTCCAACAAGGTGGCGCGCACACCCAAGCGTTGATCGATTTCGAACCATGCTTCACCGGCACTCATGTCGGAGACTCCGCGCGTGACAATCGCTATCCGCGGCGGCTGCAATAGCGGGAACTGTTGACTCCCCAGATCGCTGTTCTCAGTGCCCGGCCCCAGCCCGGTGGCAAGCGCCTCCACGCCGATGCCGAGTTGACCGGCCACCTCGCGCACCGTCGCGGGCAAGCCGGGACAGAGGTTGTCATTGTCGATATGGGTGACGACCACCGAACCACGCGGTCGCAGCTTGCCCGATAGCAGTGTCGATTTCACTGAAACACGCACCATCACACCGCGTTCCATCAAGCGTGCCGCCAACGCTGCGGCGCGATCGTCGTCGCCATCGGCGATCCAGCCGACGGTCGACCCTGCCAGAGGCGCCGGAACCAACTCGTCGGGTAGCTCACGGAGCGCCGTCGTTGGCATCTCATCCAGCGTGTAGGTCGGCAGGTCCATCACCATCGGAAGGTTCCACGCCGTGATGTCGTAGAGGCGAGACCGGCCGGTGCGCAGAATCTCGCGTCGCTCGCTCTCCAAGAACGGTGCGGGCATACGTGGATCGAACTCGAACAACACGGCGGCCAACAACGCTTCCGGCTGCGCTCCCGGTATCAACCAGGTCCCCGCTTCGAATCGACGCGCGGCGCGAACGCCCCATCGATCGGCCGCTTGGGCAGTAAACGGTGCGGCCGCGATCTTGGCCTCGATGCCATGCAGCGTGAGCAGCTCGCGCAGTGTCTTGCGGCGCCCCGGATTGAGCGCCGCACTGTCGATCGCCCAGGCTCGCTTGGCGTAGGAAGCGTTGCTGCCATCGGCCAGAGAGCGTCGCTCGGCGGCGTATTCACGCAAAAGCTCGTCCTTGTGAGCCGCGAGCGTTCCCAGATTGGCGCGCGCGCTGGTGAGTTGGTGGTGCACCGCTTCGCGGTACGTCGCGATTCGGCCGGAGCGTTGACGCACACCGTCTTCGGCGTAGCCCGCTTGCTCGTAAAGAATCCCGACGGCGCCACGAAACGCCGAGTACGAGTCGGAGTACCCCGGATACCACCCTTCATTCCACTCGCCGGTGTAGTAAGTCCAACCGCGCGCATCGAATGCCTTGGCTTGATCGGCGGCGAAGACCTGGTTCCATTTCATGCGATTGGGTGGATGGTTGGGGTTGTAAGGCTCGCGCGAGGGGGCGAACAGGTACGTGTCCTGCGAGCCCATCTCGTGCGCGTCGACGAACAGCAGTGGGTTCCAGCGCCGGATCGCCTCGATTCGCCCCCGCGTTTCGGGCTGCGTTGCGTAGATCCAATCGCGATTCATGTCGAACCAGTAGTGATTCCACCGTCCCGCGGGCCAGTATCCGGTGTGCAACAACGATTGGTCGTCGACATTCGGCTGGGCGGCGCGGTTCTCTGCAATCATCTTCAGGAATCGATCGCGTCCATCGGGATTCATCATTGGATCGATCACGATCAGAGTCTTCTCGAGCAGGTCGGTCGTTTCCGGATCGGTCGACGCGATCAGGTGATACGCCAACTGGACCGCGGCGTCGGCGCCGGAGGTCTCATCCCCGTGAATCGAGAACCCCAACCACGCTACCGCCGGCAACGATTTGGTGAGTTCGGCTGTTTGGGCTGCCGGGGCACTGCGCGGGTCGCCCAAGACTTCGAGTCCCAGCATGATCGCGTCGAGGCGCGCTAGGTTGGCTGTGGATCCGATCGCGATGTGGTAGAGCGTGCGCCCTTCCCAGGTCTTGCCGTGCTGGAACAGACGCGCGCGAGCTCCCCCGGCACCTTTGCCGTCCCATGCTTTGAGGCAGCGCTCGATCTCGGTGTGTGTTGCGGCGCGCGTTCCGACAGCAAAGCCCAAGATCGATTCGGGCGTTGCGATCGATGCGTCATAGTGTGGCTCGCTGCCATCCGCGAGCAGGACGTACGGTGCGTCGTACTTCAAGCCACTCAACGGTGAGGCGGGCAGCGAGGCCTGAAACGCAGGCCCAGGTGCCGCCGCGAACACCAGACACCCGAGCCAGCAAATCACCGGTCCGACGACAGCGATCTTCGCGCGCAACATTCAGTCTCCGTTCAACGGGGGTATTCCCCTCGACTTCTAATCGTCATCATCGTTATCGGCGGCCTGTGCGATCGATCGCAAGACGCGCGGTGGCAAGAACCACAGCAGTCGACCGACGGGGGTCGAGGAGATCGGGAAATCGACCGCTGCGGCGCCAGCTTTCTTGAATGAACCAATCGATGTACGTGTCCCGGTGAGCGCTTCGCCCAGGACCAGATCGAGATGCGGGAGGTGTCCGACACACAGCACGCGCCGCGCGCCGGCGCGCTTCAACTCGGAGAACAGCACCTGTGGACGCTGGTCGGGTTCGAGTGCTGGCGTCACCACGACGTCGAGTTCACCGACCGACAGGACCTCGGCCGCGACCACCGCGGTTTGCCGCGCACGCAACAATGGGCTCGACCAGATCGCATCGAGCCTCACGCCGAGGTGCTTCAACCCTTGTGACGCGAGACGGACACGCTGTTCCCCGCGGTGCGTGAGCGGCCGTTCCGAGTCGGTGCCGGCACCGAGGTCGGCAGCGATCCCGTGTCGCATCAAGTACAAGATCATGGTGTCCCTCAGTGGTCTTCGGCGGTGACATGATACCGGCAGCACGAGGCAAGCGATGAGGAGCCGCGCGAGAATCCAACCCGACCCTGCCGCGGCGCTGTCGGACGCCGTCGCCGCCCTGATCCAGCGCGCGTCGAAGCACGCCGATCAACTGCATCGTGACGATGTCGCTGCGGTTCACGAGTTTCGCAAAGCACTACGGCGCGCTCGCGGGCTCGTCAGCTTTGCTCGCGACCTCTGCGAGCCAGCGGGTCACGCCGAGGTTTCTGCGATCTTGCGTGAGGCGTTTCGGAGCACCGGTGCGCTTCGCGACTCGGCCGTAAGGATCAAGCTGCTGGACGAGCTTCACCACGCGGCCGCACTCGATCCACTCGGCCGTTTGGTGCGCGAGGCGCTCAGCTCCGAGTTGCCGACGCACGAACGAGCCGCACTGGTTCTCACGGCCGCCGCACAGGCAGCGGCAGCAGCTCTCCCGCAGTTTCAGTCGTCAGTCGATCCGGGTCTCGACATGGATCGGCTCGAAGGCGCGTTGGAGCGCGCCAACCGGCGTGTGCGCCGCGCCTTTCGTCGAGCGTTCAAGAGTGGCGAGGACGAGGCGTTCCACGAATGGCGCAAACGCCTCAAGGATTGGCGAGCGATCCACGATGTGATCGATGACTGGGGTGAGTGTGGGCCGCTCAGCGAGCGGCGCGAGCTCGCCGCCATGACGCAACGGTTTGGAGCGCTTACCGACCTGATCCTGTTGCAGCGGACGGTGCAGGAGCGCAGTGAGCGGGACAGTACCGGCCCGCTGCTGCGCACGATCCAGCGCCGCATCAACGTACGCAAACGCTTCCTGTTGTTGTGGGGTGCACGGCGACACGCGGCGGCTCCCGCGCGAGTTGCGGCACGCTTGCGTGGCGCGCTCGAGGCAACCTGGCGCGGCCGCGAAACAAAAAGCGCGAGCGGCCCGATCCGCCGCTCGCGCCGATCTCCCGAGGGCGCCCTGTAGGCGCCATCGGTTCTCGATCGATCAGTTGGGGAACAACTGCTGCAGCACCACGGTGTCGCCCTGCAACACTTCGATCAGCTTGCCGCGTGGGTCGAACGTCAACGGCAGCTTGCCCGGCTCGCTGGGCTGCGCGAACTCGACTTCGCCTTCGATGTGTGTGGTGCCCGGCACTGGTTGAGCGTCGATGGTGGCGACCACGACACCGTCGACACGCAACGTGTAGCTGCCCGCCGGCACGTCTTCGATTTCTACGTTGAAGCGGTTCTTGCCGGACGCACTGCGCAGTCGGACCTTCCCATCGGCACCCGGGATTACACCGGTGGAGACCAGCGGGGTCCGTCGATCGGCATCGGTTCCGGAGCCTACGCCGCCGGGTCCGGGCTGAGTCGGTACCGCCACACTCAACAGCGCTTGACCGTTTTGCAGCACGTCGATCCGCTGACCGCGGGGATCGAAGGTCAGCGGCAACACGCCCGGATCATCGCCCTGTGGGTTGCGGAACTTGATCTCGCCGCGACCGAGTCCATTGACCGTGAGGGTTCCGACCGATGCGCCGGCCACCTGCAGATCGGCTGGGCCCGGCGCGAGCCGCTCGACCTGCACCTTGAATAGTTCCTGCGACCCCTTCTGGCGATAAACCGCCTTGCCGGAAGCGTCGGTATCGATTCCAGAATTGACGAGTCGAATGACAACGCGTTGCTCGTTGCTGTTCTTGGCAAATGCGGCCGGTACCGCTGCGGCCAGAGCCATCAGGGTCAATGCGGTAACTCGCGTGCAGATACGGTTCATAGAGAGTTCTCCTCCAGGTTGGGCCTGTGGTCAGTGGGCTCCCGCAGGAGAGACGGACTGCAAGTTTGATACCTGGCTATTGGAGTTTTTCGATCCGCTCTCGGATCCGCGCGGCGTCGGTAGGGGACGGGGCATGCCGCAGCAGTTCCTGATAGTCCGCGATTGCTGCGGCGCGATCTCCCGCTTCGGCGCGAAGCTCGGCCCGTGCGAGGCGGGCCGGAGCATGACCGGGATCCAGAGCCAGAGCCCGATCAAGCAGTGGCAGCGCGCGGGACGGATCGCCCATTCGGCGGGAAAGTGTGGCGTTCAGCGCCAACAGTTCAGCGTCCTCGACCCCACGCCTATCGGCGTCGTCCAAGGCACGCCGTGCGCCGACGCCGTCCCCCTTTTGCAACCGGACCAGCGCCAAGACCAAGACAGCGTCAGCGTGCCGCGGCGCAAGTTCAATCGCGTGCTCCAACGCTCGTTCGGCAGCCTCGAATCGCTCTTTGCCGCGCGCGCGTTCGGCGCCGCCCAGCAGGAACCAGGCTTGAGCATCATCCGGGGTCTGCTCGGCCGCGGCTGCGAATCGTGCGGCAGCGTCTGTCGGTCGACCGGCACCCAACAACGCGCGACCCATCGTCAGGAGCGCGAACGGATTGTGAGGGTCGCGCGCCAGCAACGGTTCGAGCCGCGTGATCGCTGCTTCGGCTCGACCAGCGGCCAATTCCTCACGAGCTCGATCGATTTGGTTCAACGTCGCGATCTGTGTCTTTGTGTCAAGCAGCGCCGCCAGGTCCTTCGGTCGTGTGCCACCCGAGGCGTAACCCAACGCGGCGAGTTCTTCCAGACGCTGGCGATCAGCATCGCTCGTGGGGGCCGTGGGGACGCTCGCTACCAAGGCGTCCCAACGCGCGAACGCATCAGGAACAGCCGCGTGTGCCGCATCGTTGCCGGTGCTTCGGTTGGTCGTTTCGCCAGGGTCGCGCCGCAAGTCGTAACGCTCGGGGATCGGCGCGGCGATCCACTTATCGTCGCCACGCACCAAGGCTGTGGATGGCGCCCAGCCAAAGCCGTGCAATGGATAGATGGTTTCCATTTCATAGCT
>CAZAHQ010000010.1:0-20972 GCA_964484415.1 uncultured Acidobacteriota bacterium
CAACCTTCGTTTGCGTCAAGTCTTGATCAACCTGATCAGCAACTCGATCAAGTTCACCAGCGCTGGTGAAATCGCGGTCAGTGTCCAACTGGTCGAGTCCGATCCCCAGCGCGCAATACTCCAATTCTCGATTTCCGACACCGGCATCGGTATTCCGCTCGAGAAACAGCAACAGATCTTCGAGGCATTCTCACAGGCCGACGGCTCCACCACGCGACAGTTCGGCGGCACCGGCCTGGGACTGGCGATCTGCTCGCGGCTGGTGCAGATGATGAACGGCACGATCTGGGTGAAGAGCACGGCTGGCGAAGGGAGTGTGTTCCACTTCACCGCACAGTTCGATCGGAGCAGCGCGCCAATCGCCGCGCCTCAACCATCGGGCCAGGTACTGCGTGGGCAAGCGGTGTTGGTGGTTGACGATAATGCCACCAATCGGAGGATTCTCGGCGACATCCTGGAGCAAGCCGGCGCACGCGCGGTGACGGCAGCGTGCGGCGAGGAAGCGCTCGCCGTGATCGACGAGATGGCAGGCCGGCAGCAACGGTTTCGTTTGATCTTGCTTGACCTGAACATGCCTGACCTGGACGGTTTCTCGGTGGCAGAGGAAATCGCCAGACGCCCTGGAGCCAAGACACCGATCATCATGCTGTCGTCGTCGCTGCGACAAGCCCACCATCAACGCGCTCGCGCGTTGGGGATCAAGGCGACGTTGCTCAAACCGGTGACGGCGGCAGATCTGTTGTCGACGATCGGTACGGTGATCACACCCAGTGACGTGAGGACGCCAGCCCCGTCAGCCGCCAGCGGCGACTCGTTGCATCAGCGCTCGCTGCGCATTCTGTTGGCCGAGGACAACCTCGTGAACCAACGGTTAGCACTGCGCCTTCTGGAGCGGCACGGCCATACCGTCGCGCTTGCCAACGATGGCCTCGAAGCGGTTGCCGCCTTCGAGCGCGAGGATTTCAACGTGGTCTTGATGGACGTTCAGATGCCGAATCTGGACGGCTTCGGTGCCACGGCTCGAATTCGTCAGATCGAGGCTGTACGAGGTACGCACGTCGCCGTGATCGCGCTCACCGCGCACGCGATGAAGGGTGATCGGGAACGATGCCTGGCGGCGGGGATGGACGGCTACTGCAGCAAACCGGTCAATGCCAAGGAGCTGTTCGAGGCGATCGACGCTGCGCTCCTCCCACTCCCTACGACCACCAGCTAGTCAGCCCTCGGCTTGCCCCGCTCTTCCTCAGGACCCACCTTGGCTGGCAGGAGGAGAAGCAATGCGATCGCTCTATCTAGCCGTGCTCCTGGCACTCACCGCCGCACCGGCCTGGGCCCTGGGCCCGATCGATGGCGAGGCCGGGCTCGTTTACTGGAAGAACACACAAACGCTGGACGCAAATGGCTCCTCGGTCGACTTCGATGGCGATGCTCCCGGCGCACACGCCGAGATCTGGCTGCTCGGTCGCTGGGGGTTCCGCGGTTCCTATTGGAGGTCCTCCGTGGATAGTGGCCGTTCGACCGGCGATCTCGACTACGTCAATGCGGAGCTCGCCTACAAGCTAATAAAGCCGACCGACAACACGTTCCTATCGGTCGGTCTAGGGTGGCAACAGGCAGAGTTCGGTGATGTCGACTCCGGGGGCGTGCGGGCCTCGGTTCACGGTCGTATCGGATTCCTGGGGTTTGCCTACGCCTACGGTCAACTCGGTTGGGCTCCATCGATGAGCGACTTCGACGTGTTCCGCGACGTCAGCTCGAAGGATGTCGAGTTGGGCGTTTCGTTCGAGCCGATGCCGTTTCTCTCGCTGCGCGCCGGATATCGAGTGCAGCGATTGGAGTTCTCCGTCGCCGGCCCGGACAACGCTGAGTTGGAAACCAAGGGCGTGTTCGCGGGCGCCGGAGTTCACTGGTAGACGCCGCCGCTAGGTTGGCCAGAGCGATAGCAGCCCGCTCGGTTTGATCCCTGAGCCAACCGACCAGCCAGGCGCACAACGTAAGGCGGTCGCGAGCATCGCGGCCGCCTTTTCATTTTCTTGAACCCCTGCCAGCGCGCGCGCCAGCGCCCACCAGCCGCGCGGATCATGCGGTGCGTCGCGCACCATCGCGAGCAGCATCGCGAGCGCTGCGCCATCGCCCTGCTGGCGCGCGATCACGATCGCTTCAAGCAGTCGCGCTTCGCTTTGCGAGGCTGCCGTGAGGGCGGCGGTGAGTTGTGCCCCGTTCCCCTCGATGATCCATGTCGCGGCGACGCGGGCCGCGCTCCACGCTCCGCGCATCTCGGTCTCGGTTGGAATCGCCTCGCATCCCTCGGGTGCCTCCACCGCATCGCGAAACGCCTGACGAGCGACGGTTGGCGATTCAAGCATCAGCGCTTCGCCGGTTGCATAGCACCACCGTGCACTGGCCCCACACAGATTGCGCCAGATCTCGCGCCATCGCGCGGCGCGCGCCGGCTGACCGCAACAATGCGCCAGGCGCGCTGCGATCGAGAGCGTCGGGTCGGTGATCCCGCGAGCCGGTTCGCGACTCAGCCGATCGGCTGCGGGGGCCACGATTTCGAGTGTCGTGCGGGCCTCGAGCGTATCGACCAGATCGCCATCGATCTGCGGCAGGCGCTCGCGTGCGTAGAGAAAACGGGGCCCCGGATCGTCCGGCGCCGCCTCGATCGCTCGCAGCAGCAGACGGCGATTTCGTTCGTCTTTGTCTCTCGCCGCGCGTAACTCGGGTCGATAGCCGTCGTGCCGCATCCTCAAACCGGAGCGTGGCGGCGCCCAGAACTCGCGACCAAGCGAACGTGCGATCGACGGCAGTATCGACTCGTGGATGCGGCCTTCGAATTGGAACTCGGGACGTCGCCGGAAGAGACGCACGATGTGCGCGACCTCCTGTCGGTTGTCACCGCGCGGCGAGACGATCTCGACGCTGTATCCCGGCGCTTGATCTTTGCCAAGCAGCGCTCGCAGTGCGAACGGATCGCACGGCTCGAGTTGCTCATCGGCATCGATGAACAGCACCCATTCCCCGCCGGCGGCAGTCATGCATCCGTTTCTGGCCGCAGCAAAGTCATCGCGCCAGGCCAGTTCGACGACACGTGCCCCGAGCTTTCGTGCCAAGACGACGGTTTCGTCCTGCGAGCCGGTATCGGCGACGACGATCTCATCGACCAGCCCCGCGGCCGACCTCAGACAGGACTCCAACCGCTCGGCCTCGTCGCGGACGATCAGACACAAACTCAGCAGCGGCAACGGCATGCCGCGGACGCTAGCACGCCCGGCAGTGCTGCGGACGGAATCCCGTGAGAGCCGTCATGTAACGGCCGGTTGGGGCTTGCATCGACTCACCGATCGCCGTCAAACTCGGCGTACGTTTCCGGCGCTCGCCAAGCGGGCGAAGCACTCCAGGGAGATCCAATGATCGTTCCGGTGAGACTCGAGCAAGAAGGGCTCGTTCTGCTCGATCAACGCTTGCTGCCCCACGAAGAGACATACGTCACCATCGTCAACGCGGCCGGCGTCGCCGACGCGATCCGCGACATGGTCGTGCGCGGCGCACCTGCCATCGGCGTTGCGGCGGCGGCAGGGATCGCCTTGGCGGCACGACGCGCTCGTGGAGAGTCGGCCGAGCTGTTTAGAACGTTGTTGGATGACGCTGCCGAGGTGTTGATCGCCAGCAGACCGACAGCGGTCAACTTGCTGTGGGCCGTCCAGAAAATGCTCGATGTCGCCGACGCCTCACTGGCCGGCGGTGCCAGCGCTGCGGAAGCGGCCGATGCCGTGGAGCAAGCGGCACACGCGCTGCATGAGGAAGACGTTGCTTCCAATCGCTTGATGGGCCAACACGGCTCGTTGTTGGTTCCCGATGGTGCCAACGTGTTGGTTCATTGCAACGCTGGAGCGCTCGCCACCGCGGGGTACGGCACGGCGCTCGGGGTCCTGCGTGCCGCGCACACCGAAGGCAAGAGCCTCTCGGTCTACGCCACCGAAACGCGCCCTTATCTTCAGGGCGCGCGACTCACTGCCTGGGAACTGATGCGCGATGGAATCGGCGTCACCCTGATTACGGACGGAATGGCGGGCGCGCTGATGAGTCGTGGCGATGTCGACCTGGTGCTGGTCGGTGCCGATCGGATTGCGGCCAACGGTGATGTTGCCAACAAGGTCGGCACCTACACCCTAGCGGTTCTGGCGCGCCGCCATGGAATCCCGTTCTACGTTGCGGCCCCGACATCAACGGTCGATCCGGAGTGCAGTGACGGGTCGGCAATTCCGATCGAGGAGCGTCACGAGGATGAGGTGCTGCACCTATTCGGGCAGCGGATCGCGCCGGTGGGAGCCAGCGCGCGACACATCGCCTTCGACGTCACGCCGGCGTCGTTGGTCAGCGCGATCATCACCGAACAAGGGATCATCCGCGCCCCGTACGAGCGTTCCCTCGCCGCGGCCCTTGGGATGGTCGAGCCCGAGGAAGAAGACACGCGCGCCGTTGATTCGACGGAAACCTCCGAAGGCTCGACGACGATCGCACCGCCCGACGTTCCGCCGATCGAGAAGGCTGCCTCAGCCAACGAGCCGGAGGGCACGGACGAGCTGTTTCACTGATTGGCCGCTGGCCGAGGCCAGGACTGAGTGGATTTCTGCTTGACAGCCTGTCGCTAGATGTATAACTATGTAGTTGTGAAGGAAACATGAAACACCCCCTCAGCGACGCCATGATCCTGTCCGCAGCCGACCTGTTCACCGCCCTCGGCGTTCCGTCGCGGTTACGGATCCTTCGTGTGTTGCTGGAATCCTCCAAGCCCCTCACCCAGGGGGCGGTAGCCGAGCGGGCCGATCTGTCACAGGCCAACGCCAGCAAGCACCTGGGGTTCTTGGTTCGCGAAGGGCTGGTGCTGCGCGAACAGTCGGGAACGACAGCACTCTTTTCACCGGTGTTGCCGTTGGTTTCTGAGCTGTGTGATTTGGTATGCGGGCACGTCAACCGGCGCGAGCGTGCCCGTTATCGAGCGTTGCGCTGACGTCGCTATTTTTTTGCATTGAGGTATTCCTTTATGGTTATTTACGGCTACTCGCTTCCTCGTTTCTTCATCGCTCTGCTCGCGGCAGCGGGACTTGCCGTCGGCTGTCGCGCCGAGCCGCCCGCGAAACCGGCCGACCTGCCGACGGTTCGGGTGACGTTGACCCCCGCCTCACCTTCCAGCCGAACGAGCCGCGTCGCCGCCACCGTACAGAGCGCGCAACGCGCAGAGATCGCGTCGCGCCTGAGCGCCACCGTTCGCACGATGGCCGTGCGCGAAGGCCAGCACGTCCGGCAGGGCGAGTTGCTTCTGACCCTCGGTGCCGACGATCTACAACAGCGGATCAGTGCCGCGCGCGTGGCGCTGGAGACGGCTCAGTCGCAACTACGCCGTATCGATGACTTGACGTCGCAGGGGATCGTTGCGCAGCGCGACCGCGATCTGGCCGAAGCACAGGTCGCCGCAGCGCAGGCCGAGTTGAGCGCGGCACGAACACAACTGAGCTATGCCGAGGTGCGCGCGCCGTTCGCGGGTGTCGTGCAACGGCGGCTCGTCGATGCCGGCAGCTTGGCCTCACCTGGAATGCCGCTGCTGCTGTTGGAGGCTGGTGCACGATTGGAACTGGTTGCCACCGTCTCGGCTGCCGAAGCCGAGCAACTCGCGCTGGGAACTCGCGTTGCTTTCGAGACCGACGGCGGTGATGGGATCGCCGAAGTCTCAGCACTCGCGAGCGCGGCCGATCCGCTCACGCATCGGCACTGGCTGCGGGCCGGCATCGTCCAGGCCCCTCCCGCTCTTGCCGCGGGGAACTTTGCGCGATTGCTCGTGGCGCAAAGCTCGGACGCGACACAGATCTCGGTACCGATCAGCGCGTTGATCGCGCGCGGCGAGTTGAACGGAGTGTTTCTGGTCGAGAACGGCCGCGCAGCGGTACGGTGGATCTCCTTGGGAGAGCGCGTTGGGGATCGCGTCCTGGTGCGTGCAGGCCTCTCGCTGCGAGATAGCGTGATCGTATCTCCCGCATCTGTTCGCGATGGGCAACCGGTTGAGGTGCTTCCGTGAGCGATCGGCTGGCGCTGGGCGTTGCCGGGCGCGTGGCGCGAGCTTTCTTGAATAGTCGGCTGACACCGTTGATCGTGTTGGCGTCGATTCTGCTGGGTGTCATGGCGGTGTCTTTCACGCCGCGCGAAGAAGAGCCGCAGATCGTGGTCCCGATGGTCGACATCTATGTCGACTACCCAGGCGCCTCGGCGCTAGAAGTCGAAAGCCAGGTCGTCACGCCGTTGGAGCGCAGGCTGTGGGGCGTGCCGGGTGTCGAGTACCTGTACGGCACGGCGAGATCGGGGCACGCGCTGCTCACCGTGCGCTTTCGCGTCAACGAACCGCAGGAAGCGAGCCTGGTGAAGATTCATCAGGAGCTGCAGGCTCACCCCGAACTCCTTCCTCCCAACGCCTCGACACCGATCGCGCGCCTGCTGACGATCGACGATGTACCGATCCTGACGCTGACGCTGCATGCCGAATCGCGCTCGCCGGGTGAACTGCGTGCGCTTGCCGATGTGCTGGCACGCGAGCTAGCGGCCGTGCCCGACAGCTCTCGGGTCGAGGTGCTCGGTGGTGCGGCACGTCAGATACGAATCGAACCGGACGCCGAGCGGCTGCGCAGCTTGTCGCTGTCACCAGCCGAGTTGTTGTCGGCGCTACGCAGTGCAGAGGCACAGCTCTCGGCCGGCGCGCTGCTTACCGGCGGCCAACGAATCGTCCTGGAGGCGAGCGGGTTTGTCGGCGATGCCTCCGAGCTGTCGCGCTTGGTTGTCGCGCAGCGCGACGGTCGCGCGATCTACTTGGCCGATGTCGCGACGATTGCCGACACGCGCGATCCCGAACCGCCGATCGTGCAGTTCGCCGCGCGTGGTCGCGGGTTCGAACCAGCGGTAACGATCGCTCTGGCCAAACGGCGCGGAACCAATGCCACCGTGGTGGCCGAACGTGCGCTGGCCAAGATCGAAGCGCTGCGCGAGAACTTGATCCCCTCCGGTGTGGCGCTCGAGGTAACACGAAACTACGGCGAGACGGCTAAGGACAAGTCGGACGAGTTGATCGAGCATTTGCTGATCGCCAGCTTGTCCGTCACCGCGTTGATCCTGCTGGCGATGGGGTGGCGCTCGGCGGTGGTGGTGGGGATTACGGTTCCCGTGACGTTGGCGTTGACGCTGCTCATCACCTACTTGCTGGGATACACGTTGAATCGCGTGACGCTGTTCGCGCTGATCTTCTCGATCGGCATTCTGGTGGACGATGCGATCGTCGTGGTCGAGAACATTCATCGACACCTGCATCTGAAGCAACAGGGCAAGCCGTTTTCGCAGATCGTGCTCGAAGCGGTCGACGAGGTTGGAAACCCGACGATCCTCGCCACCTTTGCCGTGATCGCCGCGATTTTACCGATGGCTTTCGTACGCGGCTTGATGGGGCCCTACATGCAGCCGATCCCCGTCGGTGCGAGCTTGGCGATGATGTTCAGCCTGGCAATCGCGTTCGTCATCAGCCCTTGGGCCGGGCTGAGGCTGTTCCGCAGCGACGCGGCGAACGCGCACTCAGGCAAACCGGAACCGACTGCGGTGGACGAAGGTCGTACCACCCGCTCGTATCGATTGGTGATGCACGCCCTGCTCTCTCGACCCCGCGTGCGCTGGTCGTTCTTTGGCGGGGTCGTACTTCTGCTCGCAGGTGCGATGGCGTTGGTCGTGACCGGTGTTGTGAAGGTCAAGATGCTTCCCTTCGACAACAAGTCCGAATTTCAGGTTCAACTCGAACTTCCCGCCGGCACGGCGCAGCTCGATGCGCTGGCGCTCGGGCAACGTGTGGCGCGGAAGATCCTCGACGAGGCCGAAGTACGCAATCTACAAATCTACTCGGGCGCCCCCACGCCATTCACGTTCGTCGGGATGGTGCGTCATTCGTTCCTACGCGGTGCCGACGATCAGATCGACATCCAAGTCAATCTGGAGCCAAAGGAACGACGCGACCTGCAGAGCCATGCCTTCACCACCCGCCTGCGAAGCGCATTGCTCCCACTGATTCCAAAGGATGGGACACGGCTGAAGATCGCGGAGATACCGCCCGGCCCGCCGGTCCTCGATACGCTCGTCGCCGAGGTGTACGGACCAAGCGAGGCGATTCGCCGCGAGTACGCGCAACAGGTCGAGGTCGCGATGCGCTCGACGCCGGGCATCGTCGACATCGACAGCTCGATGAACCCCACCGCACCGAAGCTGCGACTGGTGCTCGATCGAGAGAAGGCTTCGCTTCACGGGGTAGCTCCAGCCACGGTGATCGAGTCGCTGTCGGCCCTCGGCGCCGGTACGGTCCTGGGGGCGTTTCATGTCGAACGCGGTTCGACGCAGGTCCCGGTGATCTTCCAACTCGCGCCGCAACGCCGCGCCGCGCTCGATGACTTTCTTGCGCTTTCTGTCCCGGGGCGCTTCGGCAACGTGCCGATCGGCGAGTTGATTCACGTCGAGCAAACCAAAGAGTCGGCTGCAATCTTCCACAAGAACTTGATGCCGGTGACGTATGTGTTGGGCGATGTCGCCGGTGAAATCGAAAGTCCCGTGTATGCGCTGAGTGCGCTCAACACCAAACTCGATGCACTGCGCGCCGCTGGCGGACCCGATGTGCCGAGGTTTGGTTTGTCTCTGCCTGACGACACGGAGAACCTCGCGCTCAAGTGGGACGGCGAGTGGCACATCACACTCGAGGTTTTCCGCGATCTTGGTTTGGCCTTTGCTGCTGTCCTGATCTTGATCTACGTGCTGTTGGTCGGTTGGTTCGAGAGTTTCTCCGTCCCGCTGGTGATTCTCGTCCCTGTTCCCCTCTCGCTGATCGGAATCATCCCGGCGCACAGCCTGCTCGGCGCTTTTTTCACGGCAACCTCGATGATCGGCTTCATTGCGGGTGCCGGGATCATCGTGCGCAACAGCATCATCTTGGTCGATTTCATCGAGCTGAAGCTGCGCGAGGGAATGCCGCTGCCTCTGGCGGTCGAAGAGGCGGGCGTGGTGCGCTTCAGGCCGATGCTGCTCACCGCTAGCGCTGTCCTGGTCGGCGCCGCGGTCATGCTCGCCGATCCAATTTTTCAGGGGCTGGCAATCAGTCTGATGGCCGGTGAAGTAGCCGCAACGTTGCTTTCCCGCCTGGCTGTCCCAGTCCTTTACTACCTTCTGGCGCGGCACGGTCGCGCCCGTCAACTTCAGGAGGCAGGTGCATGAGTGTCGATCGAATCGTGCATGTTTTCGCGGGGACGTTGGTGTTGATCAGCCTGGGGCTCGCACATTGGGTCTCACCCTACTTCTTGATCCTCACCGCATTCGTGGGCGCGAATCTGCTACAAAGCGGCCTGACGCGCTGGTGCTTGATGTCCTCGCTGCTGCGACGGCTTGGGTTCAAGGATGATGGCGCGGCGGCGTGACAACCAATCGTGACCGAGTGCAGAATCGTGGCGCTCGGAGAACGACATGGAAATGGCCTTACCGTGGCATCGCCTGCAGTTCGGTTTCACAGCGGCGTTCCATTACATCTTCCCCCAACTCACGATGGGGCTTGCGCTGCTGATCGTGCTGCTCAAGGCACTGGGCCTGAAGACCGGTGACACGCGCTATCACGATGCAGCTCGATTCTGGATCCGAATCTTCGGCTTGAACTTCGCGATGGGTGTGGTGACCGGAATTCCCATGGAGTTCCAGTTCGGCACCAACTGGGCGGAGTTCACGCGACGAACCGGCGGCGTGATCGGTCAGACGCTCGCGATGGAAGGGATCTTCGCCTTCTTTCTGGAAAGTAGCGTGCTTGCGTTGTTGCTGTGGGGTGAGCGTCGACTCGGCCCGCGCAAGCACTTCGCGGCTGCACTGCTGTTGTGGATCGGGAGTTGGTTGTCGGGGTACTTCATCGTCACCACCAACGCGTTCCTGCACCACCCCGTCGGTTACGTTGCAGGCCCGGAGGGAACGCTCCAACTCGGGCTGCTCTCTGTCTACCTTTCCAACCCGTGGGCTTTGGTGGAATACGCCCACGTGATGTGCGCTGCAGTCGTGACCTCGGCGTTCGTCATGGCGGCTGTTGGTGCGTTCTGGGCGTTGTCCGGAAAACACTCGGCAGTGGCGGGAGTGAGCCTGAAGCTCGGCGTCTGGGCCGGCTTGATTTCAAGCGTCCTGGTTGCGTTTCCCACGGGCGATCTACAAGGAAAGATGACGGCTCGTCACAAGCCGATTGCGCTCGCCACCATGGAGGGTCGGTTCGAAAGCGGCGCCTATGCCGACCTCACGATGATCGGACAGCCTGACTTCAAGAACATGCGGATCGACAACCCCGTTCGTGTGCCCGGTATTCTGAGCTTCATCGCGTACGGCAGTTTCTCCAGCGACGTCCGCGGGTTGAACGAGTTTCCACGTGACGAGTGGCCCGACAATCCGGAGCTGCTCTACTACAGCTTCCATGTCATGGCCGGACTGGGGACGCTGTTCATTGCGTTGATGGCAGTCGCTGCCTTTGCGCAATGGCGTAATCGCCTGACGCAGTGGCGCCCCGTGCTCTGGGTTTTGATGCTGGCTTTTCCCTTTCCGTACATCGCGACGGTGTTCGGCTGGATGACCGCCGAGTTAGGGCGTCAACCATGGCTGGTCTACGGCCTGATACGCACCGCAGAGGGAGCGTCGCCATTGGTTGGCAGCGGATCGGTGACGTTCACGTTGCTCGGGTTCGCCGGCATGTACTTCGTGCTGGGACTTTGCTTTCTCTATCTAATCGGCCGCGAGATCGCCCACGGCCCTACCGCGCAGCACGGCTGAGGAGAAGCAGATGCTCGAGTCGCTCTGGTTCTGGCTCGCCGCGATCACTGTCGCCGTGTACGTGGCGGCCGACGGTTTCGACTTTGGCGCCGGAATGCTGCACTTGATGGTCGCCAAAACCGATGTCGAGCGACGCACCGTGCTCAACGCCATTGGCCCCTTCTGGGACGGAAACGAAGTTTGGTTGTTGGCCACCGGCGGCGTGCTGTTCCTGGCGTTTCCCAAGGTCTTGGCGGCAGGGCTCTCGGGTTTCTATCTGCCGATCATGTTGGTGATTTGGGCGCTCATCGTGCGCGGCATCTCGATCGAGTTTCGCTCGCATCACGACAACCTGCTTTGGCGAGCGTTTTTCGACACGCTCTTCGCTGCGTCGTCGTTTGCCTTACCCCTGTTGCTTGGTGCAGCGCTTGGCAACTTGGTGCGCGGGCTGCCGCTGGACGATTCCGGCTATCTGCACATGCCGTTGTTCACCAACTTCCTGCCGCTACACCCTGCCGGAGTGCTCGACATCTACACGCTCGCCGTCGGCCTGTTCGCCGTGCTGTCACTCGCCGCCCATGGTGCGACGTTCCTCGCTTGGAAAACCGAAGGCGCGGTGGAACAACGATCGCGAACCTTCGCGGCGCGCTTGTGGTTATCGGTGACGATTGCCCTGCTTCCGATTACGTGGGCAACGGCGCGCGTCAACGCCGACGTCTTCTCCAACTTCGCAGCCACGCCGATTGCATGGCTGTTGGCCGCGGTGTGGATCATGGGACTCCTCGGCGCACCATGGTTCCTGCGGCGCCAACAGGCCTGGGCCGCCTTCGCTTGCTCGACCTGCTTTCTGCTGGGGCTTTTGGCAGCTACGGCTGCGTGCGTGTTTCCGGTCATGCTTCGCTCGCAGCTCGATCGTGCAGATCACCTCACGGCATTCAACGCGGCGGCGTCGACGTACAGCTTGACAGTCGGCCTGTGGTGGTGGGGGCTGGGAGTTCCACTGGCAATCGTCTATGTGGTTTTCCTGATGCGCTTCCATCGGGGAAAGGTGCGTATCGACGAGGGCAGCGGCAGCGGATACTGATGCCGGCCTAGCCCACTCGCTTGCCGAGATCAGCAAGGAACTGCTTGATCGTCGCGTCCTGGGACATGAATCGTGAAAAGAACCGGAACACAACGTTCTTGACGAATCCTCGCTCGGTGATCGTCAGGCGCGTCCCCTCTCCTTCGGGCGCGAACTCGAACGTCCACGTTCCACCGAACTGAAGTTCCGAGTCGTCGATCTCGGTAACCAATCGACGGCCGGGAATGCTCTCTTTGACGACGTACGGGATCACACCGTAGCCGCCGGTCTCGACGATGCGCTGGTTGTCCTCGGAGACTTCGATCGATTTCATACCGGTGCGCCATGCGGTGTAACCCTTGAAATCCGTCACGATCGCGAACAATGCGTCGGGCGCCATTCGAAACGACTGCGCTACCGTAGCCTCGTGCCGTGCAGGTGTCGCAAAGCCAACGGCAAGCACCAGCACGACGATCAACGCAGCGAGTGCGAGCAACACGATCACGATCTTCATCGACGCCTCCGGAACTTGTCTCTTTCAATTCTGACGCTTCAGTGACGCCAACCGCTCCAACCTGGCCCGCGCACGACCTGGCCCGGCGTACTCCCGGTGCTCTCGCCATCCTTGAGCACCTGTACACCGTTGACGAAGACATGCTTCATCCCGGTGGCGTACACCTGTGGGCTCTCGTAGTTGGCATGGTCGGCAATCGTCGCCGGATCGAACACCACAACATCGGCCCAGTATCCCGGCCGCAGCAATCCGCGCTCTCGCAGTTTGAGATTGCCGGCGGGAAGCGCGGTCATCCGATGAATCGCCTGCTGCAGCGAGATCAACTTCTCCTCGCGCACATAGTGGCCCAACACCCGTGCGAAGTTCCCGTACGCGCGTGGATGTGTACTCATCTTCAAGAACACACCTTCGGGCGCTTGCGAAGGAGCATCGGAACCAAAACTCACCCAGGGCAGTGCAATCTGCCGGCGTACGTTGTCCTCCGACATCAGGAAGTACGCAGTCTCCACGCGGCTCTCGTCCTCGATCACCAAGTCGATCGCGGTTTCTGCAGCGGTTTTGCCTCGGATCCGAGCCACCTCCGCCAGCGTCTTCCCAATCAGCGGCGCGAACTGATCCTTGCGAAACCCGAGCAGCAACATGCCGTCGGCGCCGGCCGACAAGTAGAGATTCTCCCAGTCGTTGCTGGGAGTGTTCATCTCTGTCAACACACGCGCTCGCGTGGCAGGGTCCATCAATCGCTTGCGCCACTCTGCGAATCCGCCTTCCTGCACCCATGGCGGCATCGCGGCGTCCAAGCCGGTAGCGCCTGCCGTGTAGCTGTACATGTCGGCGGTAATGTGCAACCCCTCCCGCTGCGCTGCCTCGACCTTGGCGATGGCCGCATCGAGCTTGCCCCAGTTTTGCTTGCCCGCGGCCTTGAGGTGATAGATCTCGGCTGGGACCTTGGCCTCACGCGCGATCGTGATCAGCTCGTCGATCCCTTCCAACAAGGCGTTCCCCTCGCTACGCATGTGCGAGATGTACATCCCACCATACGGCGCCGCAGCGCGTGCAAGTTCGACCAACTCGTCGGTCTTGGCGTAGAAAGCCGGCGCATAGATCAAGGCCGAGCCAACCCCTAACGCCCCTTCCTCCATCGCCTTTCGCACCAAGTCGCGCATCGTTTCCATCTCGCGCGGCGACGGCGCGCGATTGGCATTGCCCAGAACGTTTCCGCGGACCGTGGTGGCCCCCACGAAGCTGGCAACGTTGCAGGCGATGCCGCGCTTCTGCAGGAAGTCGAGATACTCGCCCAGGGTGGTCCAGGTGATGTCGTATTTGATATGAGTTTGCAGCTCCTTCGATTCTCGCTTCTGCGCTTCGCTCAGTGGCCCCATCGACCAGCCTTCGCCAAACACTTCGAGCGTGACGCCCTGGCGCAGATCGCTCTGCGAGCGTGGATCGACGATCAGAGAATCGACCGACCAACTGAGCATGTTGATGAAACCGGGGGCAACGGCCAGCCCAGCGGCATTGACTTCGGCTTTTGCTTGGCGATTGGAAAGATCCCCGATCGCTTCGATCCGGCCATCGGTGATCGCCACATCGGCAACGCGAGGCGCGGTGCCGCTGCCGTCATAGAGGGTGCCGCCGCGCAGGATCAGATCGACGGGGCGTCGCTCCGCTCCACAGGCGGCGAGAATGAAAACAGAAACGACTGTGGCGAAGCGTATCGGCGTCATCTCTCACCTCAGGTGTGGTGTTGCAGCAGCTTCAGCAGCTCCGCTTCGCGTGCCGGCTTCAAGCCTGCGCGCAACGCCGCCTGACGATCGGCCGGCTCGGTCTTGAACCAGGCTAGTGTGTCCCGTGCCGTATCGACCGCGGAGCGGAATGTCAGGCCGGCTGCGATCGCGCGCGCGGAAGAGACGCGATGAAACCCCGCGGTGTCACCGCTCGCCGGCACCCACACCGGCATATCACTCCAGGGCGCTACCTTCTGTTTTTCAAGGAATGCCGTATCGGCCCAGACAAACTTGGCGTTGCTGTTGCTTGCGGTGCGACAACTCTCGAGCAACTCCGCCATCGTGAGCCGGTGCGCCGGGCCGTTGACGTTGAACGTTCCGCTCAATCGTTTCTCGAGCCCGTGCACGACAAACGCCGCCAGGTCGCGCGCGTCGATGTACTGCACCGGGTCGGTGCCATCACCGGGAGCCAGGACGTCGCCGCCGCGCGCCACCCGCACCGGCCAGTAGGTGTAGCGATCGGTAACGTCACCCGGCCCGACGATCAATCCGGGACGAAGGTTGAGCACACGGCCGGGCATCGCCGCCTCGGCCGACTTCTCGCAGAGCGCCTTGAGCGCTCCGTAGTTTGCGCGCACATCTTCGTTGGCCGGGTCGTCGAGCGTTGCCAACGCCGCGTCTTCATCCATTCCTGGAACACTGGTATCGGCGTACACCGACATCGTCGAGATGAAAACGTAGGCCTTCACGCTCGGCGCCAACAACTCAGCCGACGCTTTCACCACGCGCGGCACATAGCCACTGGTGTCGATCACGGCATCCCAGTGGCGATTCTGCAGCGCACCGAGGTTGCCGTCGCGATCCCCGCGCAACTTCTCCAGGTCAGGGAACAACTGAGGATTGGTGCGCCCGCGATTGAAGAGCGTGACACGATGCCCGCGCTCGATCGCACGCTCGACGATCTGCGGTCCTAGAAAGCTCGTGCCGCCAAGCACCAAGAGCGAGGGCGGCGAGGCTTTGCTACTCGACTTGGCAGTGGGGCTCGGATTCGTGCTCGGGTGCGGTTCCGAACCGGTTTTCGGCGTGACCGTGTGCTGGCCTTCCGTCGCACATCCGACCAACGCCGATCCGGCGATCGCTCCCGCCCCGTACTTCACCGCAGCGCGAATGAACTCACGTCTCGAACGGCTCATGCTTCCTCCGCCTTGCGCTTCTCACCAAGCACGCGCTGGCGCCGCGACAGGAACATTCCAAGGCTGCCCCACACGATGGAAGCGGCAATCGCCACCGTCGCCGAGACACCTTCACCAATCGCAGCGAACCCCTTATAACCCCATCCGCTCAACGCATCGCTGAGCCGATAGACCACCGTGTCGATCGCGTTCTTGGACTTGTACTTGTCCTCGGGGCTCAACACGTTGTAAAGCGACTCACGCGCAGGCCGCTCGAAGGCGTAGTGCACCGAGCGGCGGGCGATCTGCACCAACTTGAGCGTCGCCAATCCGGGCGAGGCCATCAGGCAGGCAAATCCCACCGCCGTGACCAACGGTGTCGCCAGCAACCCTCCGATTGTCCCCACGTACCTCAGCAACGGTCCGGTCAAAAGCAGTTGCAAGGAGATCGCCGCGATGTTCGCGATCAGATCCAACTCCGCAAACCAGGCGGTGCGTGCCGCTCGCTCGGTGATCGACTTCTCGACGATCGATGCTTGCTCCAGATAGAGCTGCGTCGCGGTGAACGTATAGAGCACGGTCGACATCGTGATCGCCAGCAGATACGGCGAACTGATGCTGCGCCACAGGCCTTCCCACGCGCTCCCTTTGAGCGGCTTCTCGCCGCTCGTCGGTTCGTTCGACGTGCGACGATAGCGCTGCAGTCGCCAAACGCAGTAGCCGCAGAACGTCAACGTCAGCGCCGAGATGAACAGCAGGTTGGGAACGCCAACCTTTTCCACGAGCAATGCTGTGACCGCAGGTCCGGCCATCGACCCGGCGCTTCCCCCGGCGGCGATGAATCCGTAGAGGCGCTTGGCTTGATCGACGGACCACAGGTCCGCCATCAAGCTCCAGAAGATCGACGTCAGGAACAGGTTGTAGACGCTGACCCAAACGAAGAACACGCGCGCGCTCCAGACGTGATCGGTTTCGGCCGCGAACAGCGCGTAGAACACCAGCAGGTTGATCGCTAGGCCGATGTAGATCCAAGGGACCACCTTCCAGCGCGGCACACGATCCAACAGCGACGCGTAACCGGCCGAGGCCAGGAGCGTGACCAGCACCGTGACCGTCATCATCGCCGGCAGCTTGTCCGATCCTCCGGCCAAGCCCATTGCATCGCGCACCGGCTTGAGCAGCGCGTAGCCACCCAATAGGAAGAAGAAGTAGACGAACGAGGTCAACGTTGCGGCCCGTTCGTCGGCAGAAACTTTCAACCAGCGCGATAGCATCTCGTTATCTAACGGGATTGCTGCGACGGCGGTTGGCAAATACTTGTAAACGCTGCTTGGACGCTCATCCGTTCGGCACTCCATGTTTCGAAAGCCAGGCCAACGCCAATCCTGCGACCCTGCCGTAACTGCGCGTTCCCCCCTTCACACCGTGCGCGGAGAGAAAACCGCTGTAGGTGCGCCAGACTGCGGGCGCTTCGCGACCACGGTGTTCAAGCGCGAACTTCGAGATGGCGCGTAGATCGCGTTGGACTCCGGGCTCGCGGTTTTCGGATCCGTGGCGTAGCGAGATCCAAAGCAACAGCCAACCGGAGTACTGCACACGCGGATCGTCGCTGCGCCAGCAAGTGAGCAAGCCGATGAAGCTGGCGGCTTCCTCCCACGCGAATCCCGAGAGATGAGCGCGCTCGTGCGCCAACGTGAAGGGCAACTGCGTCGGCGCTGCCGGCAATACCAACTGTGGTTCGCCGGTGAACGGACCGTACATCCCACTCACGCCCCAGCGAAGCAACAACGGGCTCGACTCGAACCGCTTGACCCGGCCTACACCGATGGCAGGAAGCTCCTGCTCTGCGAGCAGTTCGGCCTGCGCCTGCCGCAGTTGCAGATCGAGTTCCGAGAGATCGCCCGGCATCAACGCCACACCTTGGTCGTCTTGTGCCAATCCGCCGCGTAGTTCGTCCAAACGCCGGCCGATGCTCTCGATCAGTTGCTCGGTCTGGATGCTGTCCTGCGGCGGCTCGAGTTGAAACAGTACCTCGGGCTGCCAGCGCGAGTAGTTGAGTCCCCAACAGACGAGAAACAGAAACCAGACAACGCTCACGCGCGCGACGCCCCGCCCGAGTGCTGCCATCGCGGACCATGGCAACCCCCAACCGGCGCGTCGACCGGCACGCCAGCCGGCGATCACTCCCCACAACACCACGATCGGGATAACGATCAGTACCAGCTCACCAACCGAAATTGGGACCCAGGCAAAACACCAGGCCAGCGTCGACGCGATCCGGGGATAAATGGCGCGTGAGTAGAGCGATTCGACCGCGCCGGGAGCGCGCTGCGCGGCAAGAAACAACATCAACGACAAGACACCGATTCCCCAGCCCACCACCGTCGCGCTCGTGATCGGCTTGGCCGCACGGGCCTTCTTGGTTTCGCTCATGAGCCGACCCCTCGAACGCGAATTCCATCACGAATCATCGCAGCGATGGTTGGCCTTGGCGTCGAGGGCGTGGCAGCATCCCTGCCATGCGCCAACTCAAAGACAATTTGTGGGTGTTCTGGGCCTCGACCACGGCAGGCACCATCGATCGCAACGGCTTTTATCTCTTGACCGATGACGCGCGGCTGGTGATCAACCCGCCGGGAATCGCCGACGAGGATGTCTCGACCTTCCTGCATCTCGGCCCACCGACGCATGTCGTCCTGACCGACGCCGATCGTCACGCGGGAGCCGCACAGTTCGCCGAGCGATTCGGTTCGCGCGTTTGGTTGCCACAGTCGGTGGCAATCGATATTCCCGGCGCGCATCGCTACAGCATCAACGAGGCATTGCCGGTCGGATTGCATGCGATCTCGCTGCCGGCACCTCGCGACGCGGGCGAGGTAGCGCTGCACGATCGCGGGCACAGCGCGTTGATCTTGGGTGCGTCGTTTGCTGCTGTGCCCCCCGGAAAGGTTGGACCGGGCGCCGATGTCGGTCACGCGGCGCATCGCCAGAATTTGCAGGCGGTGGGTGAGATCAACTTCGAGCTGCTGCTGCCGGCCAATGGTTTTACGTTGCATCGTGAGGGCCGCCGCGCGATTGCGTCGTCGCTGATGTAGCACGCCGCGCGAGCGGCAACTCACCAACGCGCGATGCCAGATCGCGTGAAAACAGCATCGCCAGTCCCGGCAGCGCGGCGAATGCTGTCAGCAAGAAGAACCCGGCGTATCCCATCGCTTCGGCGCCGATGCCGCTGATCATCTTGGCCGGGAAGCGCACCAACGCGAACAGCGCCGACAACAATGCATACTCGAGCGCTGCTTGCTCTTTGCTGCACATGCGCATCAAGAACGACAGCAAGGCTGCGGTGCCCAAGCCGCCGGTCAAGTTCTCGAATCCGGTGGCGAACAGAATCGTTGCTGTGCTTGGCGCTGCTGCCGCCACGGCGGCATAGACCACGTTGCTGATCGCTTGCGCCAAACCGCACCACAACAAGCCGCGCAGCACACCGATCCGCGCAATCCACAATCCGCCCACGATCGAGCCGATGAAGGTCGCGCCCAAGTTGAGCGGCGTGATCAACCAACCGATCTGTTCCAGCGATAGGCCCGCATGTTTCCAAAACAGTCGTGGCATCGGACCCATCGCGGAATCGGGCAGCTTGTAGAACAGTGCCGTTACCAACACGGCGAGTGCCCCTTCGCGGGTCATCCAGGTGCCGAGCGCCGCGCTGTACTCGCGGATTCTCTCCCCCGCGCCGCGGCGCGATTTCGGTGCGAGCTCGAGTTCGGTGCGAGGCAGAACCAAGGCCAACAGTGCAAGCAACGCCATGAGGATGGCGATGCACCACATCACCCAGCGCCAACCCATCACGCCTGCTAGCCCGACACCCGCTCCACCCGCGATGAACCACGCCGCGCGATACGCCACCGATCGGGTGGCGTTGATCGGCCCCTCCTCGCCCGTCGATGAAAGCTCAATGGTGTACGCGTCGATCGCAATGTCGACGGTTGCGGCAGCCGCCGTGTAGGCCATCAGCAACGCGCCCAACGACCACAAATCGCTGACCCCGCGCGCCGCCGCCAGCGCCAGCAGCGCGGCCTCGACGAGCAACGCACCACAAATCCATTTGCGGCGCGTGCCGAACCAATCGACCAGCCAGGCCCACAGAAACTTCAAGCTCCAGGGCAGTTCCAGAAACGAAAACAGCCCTACCGCGGTCTTGGAAACCCCGAACGAATCGAGCCACAAAGGCACCAGATCGTTGATCACGCCGAACGGGGTCCCTTCGGCGAAGTAGAGCATTCCGATCCACGGGATCTTGGCCCACGGCGTGCGCGCTTTGGGAGGCAGAGCCGGGGGCGTGGATTCGGTCATTGTGGGCGGGATTATGACCGATACAATCTCCGCACGATGATCGTTCTTGGGATTGAAACCTCATGCGACGAAACGGCCGCCTCGGTATTGGATCGCGGTGGACGCGTTTTGTCTTCGCTGGTCAGCTCGCAGGTCAAATTGCACGCTCCGTACGGCGGCGTCGTGCCCGAGATTGCGGCGCGACATCACCTCGAAGCGCTGCCGTGGGTCGTCGAAAACGCGGTGAAGCAGGCCGGGCTCACGATGCAGCAGGTCGATGGCCTCGCCGTCACGTGCGGGCCTGGTTTGGTTGGATCGCTGTTGGTCGGTGTGGCATGGACGCGCGCCTACGCGTGGACGCGCGGCCTGCCGTTGGTCGGCGTGAATCATCTCGAAGGACACGTGGTGTCGGGTTGGATCGACACGCCGCTGCTCCCCTTCCCCGCGCTGGCGCTGATCGTGTCGGGAGGGCACACCGCACTGTGGCGCGTGCCGCAGCCGGAGCGGTACGTGCAGGTGGCACGCACGCGCGACGACGCCGCGGGGGAAGCGTTCGACAAGGTGGCGAAGATGTTGGGGCTGCCGTACCCGGGCGGCCCGGTGATCGATCGGCTCGCGCCGAATGGCAATCCGCAAGCATTTCCGTTCGGCGAAATCAAGACCAAGAACGGCGCGCCGGGCTTCAGCTTCAGCGGCTACAAGACCGCCGTTCGACAGCACATGGAGAAGGCTGGCATCACACGCTTGCAGTCACCGGACGGGACACCTCCACCGGTGATGATCGATCTAATCGCGAGCTTTCGATATGCGGTCGTGCGTGAGTTGTGCCGCAGCACGCGCCACGCCATCGATACCGAGCGGCCGCGCAGTCTGGTGCTCGCCGGCGGGGTGGCGGCGAATCAACTTCTTCGCTTGGAGATCGCCAAGTTGGCCGCCGAGCGCGGCTTGGCGCTGTCGATTCCCCCGTTCAAGTACTGCACCGACAACGCAGCGATGATCGCCACCGCCGGCCGCCCCGCCTTGCTGCGCGGTGAGAATCACTTGGCGCAGTTGGATGCGAATGCAGGATTGGCCCTGGGTGGTGTCGAGGCGCAACGCACGTCACGTCGGCATCTGTAGATCGCTCGATCCGGCTCGTTGAGGCTAACGACGGTCGTGGCTGCGCTTGCCGAGCCGACCGTGTGATGGCCTTGCGTCGACCGTCCGATTGCAATGGCGGCGTTGCTAAAGTCCCGGCCGCACTGCGTTGGCTGCCCGCGTTGCCTTGGCGCGCGCTTCATCGATGGTCGCCCCTTTGGCCAAGGCCACTCCCATGCGTCGATGACCGC
>CAZAHQ010000011.1:0-20960 GCA_964484415.1 uncultured Acidobacteriota bacterium
TCCCGATCCCGCCGACCGCTGGATTGCAGGAGAGCCGGACCAGCGCCTTGGGGTCGAGCGTCAGCAGTACCACATCGCAGCCCATTCGGGCTGCGGCGGCAGCGGCCTCCACGCCTGCATGTCCACCTCCGATAACGACTACCGGCGGCTTCGTCTTCACGGTTTCACAGCGCGCATTCTAACTGGCACCTCGTACGCAGCTCGAATGTTCCACGTGGAACTTGCAGGCTGGGTTGTTCCACGTGGAACAACGATACTAGGGCGAAAGTGGATCTGGATCGAATCTACAACCACTTCATTCTAAAGAACTTAATCGCTAAGGCGCACCACTTCGTCCGAAACGATGAGAAAAAACTGCGATCAACTGCGCCGGCTCCTTTCGCGGTGCTATTCTCCCCGCCGCTTCAGAAAGGTCGACCGGGGATGCCGCGGGTCATCGCGATTGCTAATCAAAAAGGCGGAGTTGGCAAGACCACCACGGCCGTAAACCTGGGGGCTGGTCTGGCGTTGGCTGGCGGCACGACGATCCTGCTGGATCTCGACCCGCAGGCCAACTCGACCCGAGCTCTTGGTGTCGCCCGTGATCCTGCCCGCCCTTCGATCTACGACTGCCTCATCGAGGGTACGTCGATCGACGAAGTCTTGCTTCCCACCGACATGGAAAACCTCTGGCTCTGTCCGTCGGAGAACGAACTCACCGGTGCTGAAGTCGAACTGGTCACGCTCCCAAAGCGTGAATACCGCTTGGCCGATCTGATTGCCGGACTCAACAAGCCTGTTGATTTCGTGCTCATCGACTGTCCCCCGTCGCTGAGTTTTCTTACCGTCAACGCGCTCAGTGCGGCCGACTCTGTGCTGATTCCAATCCAGTGTGAATACTTGGCCCTCGAAGGCGTGACGCAACTCATCGACACGCTGCGTCGTATCAAGAAGTCCCTCAACCCAAAGCTGCAGGTCGAGGGCGTGTTGCTCACGATGTACGACGAACGCACCAATCTCTCGCGACAGGTTGCTGAAGAAGTCATTTCATATTTCAAAGGTGCGGTGTATCAAACGGTGATCCCACGCAACATTCGTCTCGGCGAAGCGCCCAGCTTCGGCAAACCGATATTCCTCTACGACGCGCGCTCCAAAGGCGCGACTGCGTACCTCGATTTGGCCAAGGAGATTCTCAACAGTGAGCCCCGAACCGAAACGCAGGGTGCTGGGTAAGGGACTTGGGAGTCTCATCCCCGACTCGCCCACACTCGACGAACGCGGCACCGAAGTACCGGCAACACCAACATCCCGAGCTGCCACCGGTACACCGATGGATGTTCCGGTCGAGCAGATTCGTCCCAACCCGCATCAACCGCGACAGAACTTCCGCGACGAAGAACTCGACGGTTTGTCAACGTCGATCAAGGAGATCGGCATCTTGCAGCCGCTCGTGGCGCGCCGAGACGCCGACGGGAAGTACACGCTGATTGCCGGCGAGCGTCGGCTGCGCGCGGCACGCAAGGCGGGGCTAGCCACCGTGCCGGTCGTTGTACGCGAGAGCAGCGATGACAAGTTGCTGATCGAAGCGCTCATCGAGAACATCCAGCGCGATGACCTGGGTGCCATCGAAACCGCTCAAGGTTTTCGCGAGTTGGTCCGGCAGTACGGTGTAACCCAGGCCGAAGTGGCGGAACGTGTCGGCAAACCCCGCAGTACAGTCGCCAACTATTTGCGCTTGCTCGATCTGCCCGAAGAGGTCCAAGCGATGATCACGGCCGGTGCACTCGAGTTTGGCCATGCGCGTGCATTGGCGGGCCTGGAGGATGCGGAGTCGCAGCTTAGACTGGCGCGCACCGCGGCCGAAAAGAAGCTCTCGGTTCGCGAGGTTGAAACGCGTGCGCGACTGATGATGCTGGGCGGAAAAGGGGACGATCACCCCGAAGAGCGACGCGATCCGAACGTTATTGCCGCCGAGAAAACGCTGTCGCGTTCACTCGAGGCCAAGGTGCATATCGAGATCAACGCACGTGGTCGCGGCCGGGTCGAGATCAAGTTTGCCGATGAGCAGGACCTCGAGCGCCTGTATCGGCAGCTACTGAGAGCTTCCGCCAAGGCGTCGAACTGATAACGCGTTCCGACCATTGACGATTTGATTCGGCTGCGCGCAAACTCCCGACACTCGTTGGGGGTTGGATGGCCAAGAGTCGCGCGTCATCACCAGTTGGTGTCGAGTTCGAGGGGTTGGCGTTTCGTCTCGCCGCTACGACTGAGAATCCCGAGGTGTGGCGTCAACGAGCCTCGAGAGCGATCGAACAATCGCTCGGCGCAGGTTGGCACGTTGACGCTGTGGCCGAGGGACATCCTGAGTTCTTGGCTCGCACCACCGCTGCGCGCAAACTCGCCCCGTCGCGCGCCTGGGATTTGTCTCGTCAGCTTGCGGCGCTGCCTGCGATCGAAACCGCCGAGCCGTTGTTCAACGCGCCTGGTTTGACGCCCGACCCGAAGCAGCTTCGTCGGTTGATGACCGCCGAAGAGATGGCGCGCGGCGGTCACAGCCGCGTTGAACGAGTGCAGCGCGCCAAGGGGGCCGCGGCGCTGCCGTGTTCGAATCACTCCGAATGGAGCTTGGACTTCTGCGGCGTGAAAGCGGCCTGGGAGTACACGCAACACAGCGGTGCGCATCCGTTGGGGGAGGGAATCATCGTCGGACATCCCGACACTGGCTACACAGTTCATCCGGAAATTTGGGATGCGACCGATCTGCGGATTCTCACGGCAAACGGTTGGAACTATGTAGATGACGCAGCCGATCCACTCGACCCGCTCACCGGCGAGCATCCGAGTCACGGCACCAGCACCGCGAGTGTCATCATGAGTAATCAGGGCGGGCCGACGGGGAAGTGGGTGAGTGGTGTCGCCCCGCGCGCCGCATTGGTGCCGTTTCGCGTTTCGGACAGCGTGATCCATTTCTCGTTTGCGAATGTGATGCAAGCTCTGTATCGCGCGACCGATGTTGCCGGCGCTCATCTCGTTTCGATGAGCCTAGGAGGGCCATTTCCCTCGGAGTCACTCGAGCGCGCCATCGATCATGCGATCGATCGCGGCCTGATCGTGCTGGCCGCTGCAGGGAATATCTGGCCGTGGGTCGTGTACCCCGCGAGGTACGACCCCGTGATCGCTGTGGCCGCCAATAACTGCGCCACCAAACCGTGGCGCGGTTCGGCTCGTGGTGCGAAGGTCGACATCACCGCGCCCGGCGAGTCGGTGTGGCGAGCGCTGACACAAAAAGATGCGAGCGGATCGAGGTACTTGGTCGAACGCAGTTCTGGCACTTCGTACGCGGTCGCGACCGCCGCCGGAGCGTGCGCACTGTGGTTGGGACATCACGGTCGCGATGCTCTCGTGCAGAGGTATGGGGCAGGGAAGTTGGCTTCGGTTTTTCTGAAGCTGCTGCAGAAGACCGCGCATCTGCCGTCGGGTTGGAACAGACATATGACTATGGGGCCGGGATTCTCGATGTCGACCGGCTGCTGCGCGCGCCGCTTCCCGCCAAGGCCTCGAGGCCCAAGTCGAAGGCGAGTGCAACAACGGCCGTTCGTCGAGAGCGGTTCGACGGTCGTGTCGCCGAGCTGTTCCCGGATGTCGACCCCGATCGCGCGCTACACGCTGTCGAAGGAATGTTCGCGATGAGAAGCCCGCGCTCGAAGGCTGCCTTTGCACGTGTGGACCACGAGATCCTGTTTCTGCTCGCCACAACGCCTGCGCTGCGCACCGACCTGCGTCGCCGAATCGATGCCAGATCGAAGCGAGGCGCAAAAAGTGCGTTGCCGCCCACCATCGCAACGTCGCAACTGCTGTCGAGCCTAATGCACCGCTAATGAGGGGAACATGCCGCGCAAGCTGATCGTTACACATCGCAAGGCAATGATCGCCAAGTACAAGAGCACAGGTTGGAAGCAGATCGAAAGCGCCATCCAGCAACTGATCGCAGCCGACGGCAAGCGCGGCCTGCAGACCTCGCTCTTGCTGCTCGACGACGCCAACGCCTTGGGCAACAGCGCAATGAACAAAGTCGGCGACCAGAAACAGGCCAAACAGGCGATCGACGCGGCGTTCCGCAAACGACTCGACCCTGAATATCTGATGATCCTGGGCGGTCCGGAGCTGGTCCCGCATCAAGAGCTGATCAATCCGGTCACGCGCCGCGACCCCGACAAGTTGGTGCCGAGCGATCTTCCTTACGCATGTGCCGGGGCGCATCACACCGATGTGCGGAGGTTCATCGGCGCAACGCGCGTCGTTGGACGACTGCCCGATGTGGTGGGCAGGAAGGACCCTTCGTACCTGCTCGGATTGCTGGAAACGGCGGCCAGAGCGCCTTCGATACCGATGTCGAAGGTCAAGCACTTCGCTGTCAGCGCGCAGATCTGGATCGATGCAACACAAGCCGTGCTGCGCCAAGCACTCGGCGAGCGCAAGCCGAAAGCGAGTGTCGCACCTCCAGCGGGACCACCGTGGAAGAGGAAAACGTTGGCCCGCACACTGCACTTGATCAATTGCCACGGCGGTCCGGCCGACCCGCAGTTCTACGGTGAAGACGAGTACGGCGATCAACCGGTGTCTTACGAATCAGCCGACCTCGTCGGCAAGATCCCGTTCGGGGCGGTCGCTGCGGCCGAATGTTGTTACGGTGCTGAACTCTACGATCCCGGAAAGTCGGGCCTCCCTGGAATCAGCAACGTCTATCTGGCGGAAGGGGCTGCTGGGTATTTGGGAAGCACCACGATCGCTTATGGCGCCGATAGCAGCGACATTTCCGATGCCGACATTCTTTGCGAGCTGTTTCTGTCGCTGGTGTTGGGAGGTGCAACGCTCGGGCGCGCGCTGCTGCAAGCGCGACAGACGTACGTCAAACGGTGTGCGCCGTTGAGTCAAACCGAGTACAAGACGCTGGCCCAGTTTCTGCTGCTTGGTGATCCCTCGCAGCGCCCCGTTGTCCCCAAGGGGGAAACGGTCGTGGCCAGCGGTAAGTCGGCCGCGAAACACGCCAAGCATCGCAAGTTCCTGATCACTCAGGGGAAGTGCTTGCCGCTTTCGGTGCCCAAGTCGTCCAAGGTGGCCCGCAGCTCGGGTGGGAAGCTGCGCGACATGCTCACCCAGCTGGCACGCCGAAACGGTGTCGAGCCGACGATGTTCGAGAGTTTCCGTGTGGCCAAGCCGGCAGTGCGAGCCAAAGGCCCTGCGATGAAGGGTGTGATGGGGAAGCGGACCGCCTCGGTCCACCTGATGTTCGGCGCCGATATCAAGCAGGCGAAAAGGCGCGATCGGAGCGTCGGCCCGGTCGTGCCGATCACTTTGGTGGTAGCCAAGCTCGACGCGCAGAATGCGGTCGTCAGTTCCAGGAAGGTGGTGAGCCGTGGAGCGATGCTCCAAGGGACAAAGCCGCGAGCTGACGTGACCCCCAAGAAACGCTCATCGTGAAGCCAAGCACGCCCCTTGCGGGTAGGCGATAGACCTATGGGTACGAAATACGTCGGCACAGTCGTTCGCAAGCGTGTCGCTGCTGGGTCCAAGAGCGATCGTGACGCGGTTTGCCTGGCATTGTCCGACCGGGAGCTCGTGTTGCGTCGTGAGAGCGGTCCCACATTCCAAGACCCTGAGTTGGAGGAGCTGGTGGGGAAGACGATTCAGGCGGTCGGCCGTGAGCACGGCTACATGCTGATCATCACGTCGTGGAAGGAGCTCGACGTCGCACCGCGGAGTCCGGCTAGGCGCGCGCGGAAGAAGTAGAAAGCCTTTCGTGTCGGGTCTACTGCGTGTCGCCCAGGTGTCGCGATAGTTTCCGCGCGGCGCTGGTCAACGGCCTCTCCCCCAACGAGCTTGGCGCGAGCCAAGCGTCTCCCTCACCCGTGATCGTTCGCCGATTCTGGGTGGCGTGAAACAACGTGACCGCGATGCGGTGATGGGTGATCGCGTGACGCACGGTGGCGACCGCCTCGCGCAACGAGAGCCTCAGCCCGCGCGACCCGAGCAGCGCCGATTCGGCTCGTGCCCTCAGCGTTGCGGACCATCGCAGCGGCGTGGGGACCGACGCACCGCGCACGATCTCAGCGGAGGGGAACTCCCAGAGTCCTTGGTTCGGTTCGCCGGGGGGGATTCGCTTGAGCAGCACGCGCCCCTGCTCGTCGGCAACGAGTGCCGCCGCGCGCAGAACAGGGATCGACTCTCGCCGAGGCGGGAGCGCGGGAAAGCGCTCGGGGTTTCCTCCCATCCGAGCCGCGCACCGCTCCGACCACGGGCAGACTCCGCAACGCGGAGCGCGCGGCACACAGACAGTGGCGCCCAACTCCATGAGCGCTTGGTTGAAGTCACCCGGCCGGGCTGGATCGATCAGCTCCGCCGCGCGGAGTTCGATCTGTTTCTTGGTAGGGGTGCGGGTGGGATCACCGGACAAGCCAAAGACTCTGGTCAGGACCCTCACCACATTGCCGTCGACCACAGGAACCGATTGGTCGAACGCGATCGACGCAATGGCCGCCGCTGTATACCTACCGATTCCCGGCAACTCCGCCAGGGACAAGGCATCCCGCGGCATCGTCCCGCCGCTGTCGGAGATCTGCTTGGCCGCCTTTTGTAGATTCCGAACACGGTGGTAGTACCCCAGCCCCGACCATAGCCGGAGCACGTTTTCCTCAGGCGCCCTGGCCAATCGATCGAGGGTGGGGAAGCTCGTCAGAAACCGCTCGTAGTAGGGGATCACGGTTGCGACCGTGGTCTGCTGGAGCATCACCTCGGAGACCCAAACTCGATACGGGTCACGGGTTTGCCTCCAGGGCAGCTCCCGCTTGTGCTGGTCGTACCAATTCAGAAGGGTCGCTCGCATCGAATCCGAATTGTAGAGGTGGTTTGTCGGTCGTATTGCAAGTGCCGCATGTCGATGGCAACCGGACCGCACTCGACATAACTTCCATGCGATGAGCCAGAAGCCGAATCGCCGTCGCCAACCGCGCTCGAGCTTTCCTCCGGAGGTCGAGGCCCGCGTGGTGTTCGGCTATCCGTTTCCTGGAGCGCATCGCTGCGTGATGCCACTGCGGGATCTTTCACCCGGCGGCATGGCATTCACCCTCAACCTCGACCTTCCCGGTTTGGACGTCGGTCAGAACATCGAGCAGGCCGAACTGATCGTAGGGGACAAAAGGGTGCGAGGCGAGATCTTGGTGATGCATCTCACCCCCGGCCCCTTCACTGGTGCGATCTGCGGTGCGCTCTTCTTCCCGGTCGAGGACGAAGACATCACTACGTACCAAGAACTGGTTGCGAGTGTGGAGCCCGCATCGACTCGGTGACGTAAGTGGCAGGGGACTGCCGAACGGCCGCATCCGTAACGTACCGATGGTCTGTCTGAACGCCTAACATCTCGTGCTATGGGTTCCCTCGTACTGGTGCACGGCGGCTGGGTTGGCGGTTGGTTTTGGGAGCGGCTCACGCCGCTGCTGGCCGCGGCCGGTCATCATGTCTTGGCGCCATCGCTCACCGGTCACGGCGACCGGGCCCATCTGGCCGATCCGAACGTCTCGCTACAGACGCACATCGATGACATCGTCGACGAAATCAGTGCCGAGCGATTGAGCGATGTGACGTTGGTCGGGCACAGCTATGGCGGGTTGGTGATCACTGGAGTTGCCGAGAGGATTCCCCAGAAACTCGCCCGATTGATCTATCTCGATGCGTTCGTACCACACGACGGCGACTCGCTCGCGTCGCTGGTCGGGTCACGATTGATTGCAGCGATGGAGTATGTCGCGAGCCAGAACGGCGATGGCTGGCGCGTGCCACTCGTAATGCCGCTCGACTGGCTGGGCTTTGACGATGCCAAGCAACTGGATGCGTTCAATCGACGATTGACGCCAGCGATCCTGAGGGTCGGGTATGGAACGGTGGAGGTCCGTAATCCTCATGCCGAGGCATTGCCGCGCAGCTATATCGCGTGCCTAAGTCCCGCAATGAGGCTACTGGAATCCTCGCGACAGCGCGCGAAGGGGCCCGAGTGGCAGTTTGTCGCCATAGACGCTGGGCACGCAGCACCACTCACACACCCGTACGAACTAGCCGCCTTGATCAGCGAGCTCTCTTGTCAGTCGAGCTAGTGAGCAAGTTCCAACGTGCTGGGAGTCGTGATTGCATCCCTTTGGGCCCGTTCTCCGATCGAGCGAGAGCGCCTCGTGACACGAGCCTCTCTTATCAAAGAAATCGGGCGACATATCTGCGTCGCCCGATTCAGCTAGCCGATTCGCATCTGACTACTTGCCCCAACTAGCTCCTGTCGTGATTGACGAGGCCAGTACTTCCATTTCCGCCGCGAAGGTGACCTTACTTGGCTTGGAGGCGACTTTGAACCGGAACGCGGTTTCCGGGCCTTCGACAAAGATCGGGTTGTTGGCCGGTGGGCCGGAACCAAACTCGGTGCGAATCGGGATGAGCGTCTTGTAGTACACCCCCTGCAAGACATTCTTCTTCAAGCCAACGACAACACGCTGAAGGATCTTGCCTTCCACCAACCACTGGCCATCCTCGGTTTGGCGCGTGGAATAGGTCCATTTGTACTCGGGCATACCAACGCCGCGAATCCACTGATCCCAGAACCAGTTCATGTCTCCGCCGTACACCTTCTCGCTTACGGCCTGCAAATCGCGGGTCGTGATTTCTTGGCCTGCCAGATTCCCGAGTGCGCGCAAGAAGGTAAAGAATTTCTCATCGCCGAAGGTCTCTCGCAAGATGTGAAACGCGAACGGACCTTTGTTGTAGATCAGCGCTTGCGTGGTACCACCATTCCAAACCGCGTAGTTGTTTTGAACGCTTCCAAAGACGTCGCGCTCCACAACCGTTTGACGCCATTCATCCACCTTCTCGAGGTAGGCCTTCCTACCGTATGCCTTTTCCACGAAGAGGGCCGATGAAAGTTCGGCCATGCTCTCGATGAACCAGTAGTTGCGCTGATTGGAGTTGGTAATCAGCGAGCCCCACCACTGGTGTCCCACTTCATGAGCGACAACGTCCTTGTTGAACCGCGTGGTTCTCCCCCCACCGGCCTGCGACCCGATCAGCCCCTCGCCGCGGAAAACGCCCCAGCCGAGGTAAATGATCGAGGCGGGGGATTGCCCATAGAGAAACCCGAGAGGATCGCTCACCAAGTTCAAGGTGTCGTATGGGTAGTCCTTGCCGTAGATCTGCGCATACAAACGCATCGACTCCACGGCTTGGTCACCCACGGCAGGCAATTGCCCTGGCCGAATCTCTTGTTCCTCCGAGTTGACCTTGTCAACGTGCACCATGACGGGAATCTCGGTGCCGTCTCTCTTCTTCGGAAGCGGCTTGCTCGGCGCCTTCTCGATGTATTCACCAAAGATCACCGTCGGGAAACTGACCGGTGAACTCGACTTCCAATTGCTGACTCGAACATCCCCCTCGACAGACTCGGAGATTTGCTTGCCGATACCGATTGCGGTGTAGCGTTTCGGCACCTTGATCGTCATTTCGAAGCGCTTGATCAAGTCGCCGAAACGCACGAACGGCAGCCAACCGCCACGGTCCATCGCCGAGTAGGAATAGTTCAAGTTGTAGATGCACTTCTGATTCTCGAACTGCATGTGGAGATCGAGCTTCGTTCCTGCCTTGACGGGCTCAGGAAAGACCACGAGTCCGTAGAAGGCTCCCAAACGAACCCATGTGAGCTGACGGCCGTTGCCGTCTTCAAGTGAGTTGACGATCAGTACCGGATTCTTGTTCTCCTTCCGCTCATCGTCGGAGAAGTTATTGCGGCTGATTCTGAATGGCATCCAATTCAGATCGCGCTTGGTGTTGATGGTGTAGTAAAGATCGCCGGTCATCGCTTCGGGGTCCTTCATGGCCAGCTCGACCGTCCCCCGCAGCGCTTCGATCTCGTAGTCCCGAGAATCGCTGTCCTCGCGCTTCTCGAGTTCCCACTCGGACTTTCCGCTCTTGCGCGTCTCCTCCGAGTAATAGCCGAGTACAGGCACGAATCCGCCGCCCATGTTGGAGGCATAGATGCGAACCTCCCAGGGTTCGTCGGTGTCGTAGTCCATCCAGAAGTAGCGATCCAGCCCCTTGCGTTTCATGGCTATCGTCCACGTACGACGGTTCGGATCGAGTTCCTGGCGGAAGTCGGAGAACGGTGAGGTCTTCAAGCGCTCGTCGGAGTCGCGGAGCAGCTTGTCGTAATCGGTGCGAAGCACGGTAGGTAGCGCTTCGACTTTGGCGTCTGCCAAGCCGGTGAAAGCGGTCTTCAGGATCTCGTCACAACTCACCGAATCACCGCCGATAAAGATCGCCTCGGGCTCGATCACAAGGTCGTCTTTTCGCTTGGATTCCTTGAGCAATGCTTGATAGATGTGGCCCTGTTGAAACTCCTTCACACCTTCCGGTGGTTTGAAGTCGTACTTGATATTCGTTGATGCGAGCCGAATAGAGATCAGCTTCCCATTCCAATAATTGGTGTAGAGCGCACCGGGGCCCACATCCACCTTCAGGCCCTCACGCTCAAAGCTGAACGATGCGAACGTGTAGAACTTCTCGTCGCGCGGCATCCCGCGATAGAGCTTGTCGAATGCTTCTTGCAACTGCTGATCGGCTATTTCCCAAGTATTGTCGGCCTTCTGCTTCAGTGTTACCTCGAAACGCTCAACCTTCATCTGGTTGCCGTTGACTGAGTCCTGCAGCAGCGCGGTCTTGTAAGTGCTCTCGTCAACCTTCTTGAAGAATCGAGAGAAAGAAGCGCGCTTGTAGTTGTTGCCGTTGGCATCTTTCTCTTTCAAAAGCGCGCTGACCTTGTCCTGCATCGCGCTTTCGAGCGCCTTGCGCACATCGTTCGGAATCTGATCTTCAGCCAGCGCCAATGAAGCGGAAAGCAGCAGGCAAGTCAGCACCAGCAGGTTCATCAGTCGGGTCATGACCGTGGTCTCCCAAGACAGGCTGCCAGCACGGACAGCCCGAGTCGCCGCGGATTCTATTCGTCGCTGCCCCATTCCTCACATCCCCAAAGTCAACGAACGGCCCAACTCGCCCCCGCAAAGGCCGGCAACCCCAAGGCGAAATTCGGGGACGTCCTACCTAAAGCGGTGTTAGTCGTCCCGCTCCACCTCACCGATCCGCTTGTAAAGAGAACGGGCCGCCGCCCGTCAGAACGACTGACGGTACTTTAGGTAGGACGTCCCCGAATTTCGCCTCGGGGCACGATGTGACGAGCGTTAACTCAGGGTCCGGGGACATGGGCTAGACTCCGCTGCCGATGACCCCGACAGGCGAGGGCGAACCCTTCGCGGCCCGTTCCGGAACCGCTAGCACACCGCCTCGCCATGCGTCCGCAGCGGGGTTGCGCCTGGATTTGGTATCGGCCGCTCAACTTGCCGAATACACCGCCGACGGTGGGTCGCAACTTTTGTCCGCTGTGCGGTTTGCGGCGCCCTTGCAGGTGCCGATCGGGGCCCAGTCCGAGGCTCCGATTCTCACCATTCCGCTCGCTCCGCTTGATATCGACATCGTGGAACTTTGGTACGGCGCCCGTCCCACACAGCGGTTCGAGCAGCAGGGGATCGTCTTTGCAGATGATGGGGCGCTGTTGTTCGGGAGCCTGCACGTTCAAAACGCCCAAACCGACGAGCTCGAGACGCTAACCCGCGCCGCCTACGTTCGAATTCTCGATCTGTGCTCGACTCGTGGCCGCCCCCACTTGCTCCGCTGCTGGAATGTCGTCCCCCAGATCAATTCCGAGAGCCTCGGCCTGGAACGCTACAAACTGTTCTGCAAGGGGCGCGCAGAAGGGTACGCGACGCATATCGACGAGACGCGACTCGACTCATTTCTCCCCGCCTCGAGCGCCGTCGGCGGGCACGGGACCACGCTGGTCATCCACTTCATCGCGTCGCGCGAACCGGGCCGGCATGTCGAGAATCCACGTCAGATAGCGGCCTACCGCTACCCACCGCAGTACGGGCCGAAGAGCCCGTCGTTCGCGCGCGCAACCGTCACGCCACCATCGGCGGGGTCGCTGGTCTTTATCTCGGGCACCGCCAGTATCGTCGGACACAAGAGCCTGCACGAACACGACCTCATCGCACAGCTCGACGAAACGATGCGCAACATCCGTGTCCTGATCGAAGAGATCGACGAGGGACCGCTCAGCGAGGCGAACCTCGCATCACGGTTGGCGATGCTGCGCGTCTATGTGCGGCGCGGCGCGGACTGGCCGCTGCTGCGCGCTTCGCTTCGCGAGCGACTGGGGGACCGCGTGCCGTTGATCGCTGTGAGCGCCGACATTTGCCGCCGCGAACTGTTGCTTGAAATCGAAGGCGTGGCGCGCTCGCGGTGACCCAGCGGATAGCACTCTCGAACATCGAGCAAACACCGACGACTCATGGCGTGCGCTGGAGTTGCACGGTTGAGGTGCCGCTCTCCACGGGCCTATTCGACGGCCACTTCCCCGAGATGCCGATACTCCCTGGTGTCGCACAACTGCTGTTGGTGAATGCATTGCTTCGCCTGGCCGTAGGCGAATCGACGAGCATCGCAGCGATCGGCCAGTGGAAATTGCGCGCGCGCGTCGCTCCTGACGCCTCTGTATGCGTGTCGATCGAACCTACCGGCGCCACCAGCGGATGGCGTTTTGCGCTCACCGATCCAAAAGGCACTCCGATCAGTAACGGCACGCTTACGGTAGCGGTATGAACTCTGTTGGCGACACGTTGCTCTCGCTGTTGCCACATCGCGCCCCGATTGCGATGCTCCAGCGCATTATCGCGCTCGAAGACGACACGCTCGTCTGTGAAGCAAGCGTCGACGAGCGCAGCGCACTCGCCGATCAAGGCGTGGTTCCGGGGGTCGTCGCCATCGAGATGGCCGCGCAAGCCTGCGCCGCTCTGGAAACTCTCGGTCGCCGCGCACGCGGTGAATCGGGCGCTGCGCGGCAAGGCTACTTGGTCGGGGCGCGCAGCGTGACGACCTGCGCAACGTTCCGTGTTGGACAGCTCTGCCGAGTGCAGGTCACTCGCGACGCGTTTGCACCACCGCTCGCGCTGTTCAAGTTTGATGTGACTTCAAAAGTCGATGGGGCGCCGATCGCAAGCGGCATGCTCTCCGCCTTCATCGACGCCCCACCGGTTGCCTGACGTACACGCCCCTCGAGTTCTTCAGACGGCGATATTCAACCCGCTCCCTACCGGCAACACGTTCGGCGTTGCACTCGATCGTCTCGTGGCGAGCGTCGCTTGTGCGGTTGCAGTCGCCAGGGACTGATCGGTGAGATAACTCTCTATCCGCTGATAGCGTTGATTGAACAGCGCACTGATCTTGTCGAAACGAATGTCGCTCACAACATCTGGTAGCGGTACCGCGCCACTCACGCTGGGCGAGGTTGTCAGCGAGGCGCTCGCTGCGCCGTTGCTCGTCGGTGTTGGCGAACTGCTCGTCACGCCGCTCGAGGCTGTCGACGCCGATGTCGGCGCGAGTGTCACACCCACCGCAGCACCCAACCCTGCGGAAAGCTCGTTGAACGCTTGCTTGAGCCCGGCCAACAGCTCGTTACCATCGATCTCGCTGTGTCCCTTGCCGCCCGCCTGTTCGAACGCGCTGCGCAGTTGATTCTGAAAGCTACGAACCAACTCGCGGGCTTTGATCTTCAATGCCGGATCGTTTCTCAAGCGGTCGCCGAATTGTTGCTTCAACTCACGACGGACCGCGATGCGCAGCGCATTCAGTTCTTTGCTCAGTCTGCGTCGCGCCGACCTGGCGTTACCGACGGGAATCAACAGTGAGCGCGTTGCATCGGGTGTCGTCGTACCGGTAACCGCACCCGAGCCATCGACCGGTTTCGGGAGCGCCACCGGGTCAGTCGACCCGATCGGTCCGCCAACAGACAACCCGCCACCCGGCGAGACAGGCCCGGTCGTTGGATCGATCACGCCACCATGACGACCCCCACCGATCGGAGCCGCACCGATCGACCCGCTATCGGTCAATCCACCATCGACTGGCGGCGCACTCGTCAATCCACCGTTGGCCGGAGGATCGACCACTGAACCGGTGCTGCCGAAATCGACCGAGTCTTGCGGAACACCGACACTACCTCCGCCGGTGGCAGGCGGCCTGGAAGGCGACAACACCGGTATCGCGGGAGCTACGAAAGATTCGACATCGGGGCGTTCCACATACATCGGCGGTCCTCCAGGAGGCGTGCTCTAACCGCCTTCTGTATCGGACCGAACGGGTCATTCCTTTAACGCTCTCGTTCGCACTTCGGTGCCGACCTTGATTAGGGGCAGGGGACCTGGTTCGGTCGTTCGTGGCCGAATGAGTCGCTACCGACCGTCCCCTCTACGCCTCGGACCGTTGCGCTGATCAGCACGTAGATGCGCGTCCCGGCAGCGGCGGCCAGCGGGAGATCGGCTGCCAATCGACTCGCGCCGTCCGGTTGCACGGTTACACCATTCAAAGCGAGCAGATCGCCGTTTTGCCGATGGTCGTAAAAGTGAGCGGCCTGGAGCGACGTCAAGCTGCCCCAGTACGCGGAGTACTTCGACGCCCCCAGAACCGAATCCCAACTCAGACGGACGCTGTTCGCACCGCGACGCGTGAACGTAACCCCCTCGACTTCAGGAACGGGCGGCTTGTCGGTGCTCTCACCACTGATGGCAGCATCGCCCCACAACACACCGTCGCCCCACAACACGCCATCACCCCACAGCACACCATCGCCAACCAAAAGTCCGTCACCCCACAAAACTCCATCCCCAATCATTGTTCCGTCGGGGGCCAGCACTCCGTCGCCCCATAGGACGCCGTCACCCCACAGCACACCGTCGCCAACCAAGACACCATCGCCCCACAGCAATCCATCTCCCCACAGCACGCCGTTGGGTCCCAGGCGTGCTGCCTGTTGCGCAAGATCGCTTGGCCCGACAGCGGTATCGCCCCAGAGGACTCCGTTGCCCCATGCGAACGATCGACTCACCGATCGAGGAACCCGGCTGCGATCGGTGTAGACCACGCCGTCGCCCCACAGCATGCCGGCCTCGCCCACGAGGCCGGTGCCCCACCGAATGCCGCGCGCGCGCCGAAGGTCACGCCCATAGAGCCATCCAGACGAGTAACTGATTGCGCGACCCCAAGCAATCGATTCGCAGCCCACGACCGACTCGCGACTGCGCGATAGGTCGAGCCCGCGCGTCACCGAGTTGCCGAGCGTGACGTTACCTGGGTTGGCTACGAGCGAACGCGTCAACTCCAGCGCGGCAGCACCGTTGACCGAGCCCGCGCCCTGATCGAGCGGGCTGAGCCCGACGATCGGCTGCGCGGTGAACATGAGGATCGACTTGAGCAAGCTAGGGGTGAGGTCGGGGCGTACTTGATAGAGCAGCGCCGCCAAACCTGCGACCACCGGCGTGGACATCGATGTGCCCGACAACTGCAAGTAGTCGGTGCCGACTAATAGCTCAGGGTGTTGGATCGCGAGTTTCGATCCCATCGCGCGTGCCGATACGAGCCTGTTTCCAGGCGCCACCACGTCGGGCTTGACGAGGTTGTCGTAACGCCGCTCTTCCAACTCGAACGTCCCGTCACCGTCGGTGTCGGGCCAGCGATAGCCGCGAGTTGGCCCGTGCGACGAGTAGCTGGCCAGTTCATCGTCGGCGCGCAGATCGCTGGCAAAACTGTTCACGGCACCGACGGTGATCACTTTTGGGTCGATGCCGGGGGAGTGGATCCCACCGTAGACCTTCCTGCCATCGCGATCCTTGCCGTTGTTGCCGGCTGCAGAGACCACGGTGATGCCGGCGTCTACCAGCCGCTCGACGGCCAAGCATGCTGGATCGCGTTCAAACGAATCGACGGGTGCAGTCCCCAACGAGAGGTTCACCACGCGAATTCCGTATTGAAGGTGATGATCCAGAATCCAGGCCAGCGCGCCGAGCAATGACTCCAGCCTGCCAGCACCGTTGCTATCCAAGACGCGTAGATCGACCAGATTCGCTTGCGGCGCGATGCCGGTGAGTGCGCGCGTTGATTGCCCCGCTGAGAGCGAGCCGTTACCCGCCAGCAGGCCAGCGACATGCGTGCCGTGCCCGTACGGATCGCGAAGAGCAGCGCCATCGCCGACGAAATCGACACGCGTCACGATGCGAGTGAGTCCGGTGATGCTGCTGTTGAAGTCGGGGTGCAGGGCGATTCCAGAATCGACCACCGCGACACCCACGCCACGACCGTCGATAGAGCCCGAATTCCAAACCGCCGCCGCACCGGTCGTTGCGGCGACGTGACTCGCCTCCGGGAGCGCGGCCACCATCAGGTCACGGTTGGGTGAAACAGACTCCACACCATCGTTGCTGACCAGACTCGCTAACCTGGGTGCCAACCCTAGAACGGGGTAGTCCACGACATAGACTTCCAGCTTGGGGTAGTCGGCAACTACGGTGCCTCCGCTGAGCGAAGACAGGAGCGCCGGTGATGCATCGCGGCCTCGTTTCACGACAAGTCGGACGTGGTCACCTGACTTGAGATCATCAACGGGGCGATTCAGATCCGAGGAGAGCTTCCCAACTTGTGACGTCGGCACGAGGCCCCGCACTTCATCGAGGAGACCATCAGCCGAGTTGCCCAGCGGCACATCGGCCGCCGCCACGAGTGCGCCCGATGACGCGACAAGAACCGCGAGCGTTCCGACGATCAGCAGACGTCGACAGGCACTCAGTGTTGCGGTGATTCGAGACACCGGTGTTCTCCTCAGCGCTCGCACAAGACAGCGCATCGCCTCGGAGCTACTGCAAGAGGCTCGCCTGTCCCGTGCTGCAACGATCTCGTTCGAGGTAGTCCGGGCCTCCCGACACGTTCCAAATCAGGACAGGTGGTTCTGGCCGAAATCCTGTCGTGATCGAACCACCGCGACCGACGGACTAGCCCTCGGCCTGAATGCGCCGCCGCAACTCGTTGGCTCGCGGTTTGGACACAGCGCGCCAATCGGAAGGCGTCATCCCGAACTCGCGATGAAACGCCGCGGTCATATGACTGTGACTGCTGAATCCTCGCTCGAGCGCCAACGACGACAGGTCCTCCGCACCGTAGACCACGTCATCGAGCACTCCCAACAGTCGCACCTGCGTGAGGTAGCGATGCGCCGTGAGTCCGGTTTCACGGCGAAACACGCGAGTTATGTGAGGAGCTGAGCTGTGCAGTGCCTGCGCCAAGTCGTCCAGATGAAGACGCTGGCGGTGATGCCTGGACAAAAACCCGCGCGCTCGTGTCACCAGGCGGCGATGCTGAAGCTGAGTCTCCCAACGCAGCGTGTTGCGAGACAAACCCGCCCCGCGATCTCGCCCGACAGAGGCGAGCCAGTGAAGGACCGACTCCTCGATCTCGAGCGGATCGGAGACTGGCGACAACAACGCGCGAAAAACACGGCGCGAATAGAGCAGATCTGCGTTGGACAGGCGGATCGACTGCGGGGTCGGCGTT
This sequence comes from uncultured Acidobacteriota bacterium, assembly GCA_964484415.1. Classification (GTDB taxonomy): domain Bacteria; phylum Acidobacteriota; class Polarisedimenticolia; order J045; family J045; genus JANNUT01. The sequence goes on from CAZAHQ010000011.1 coordinate 17,497, forward strand.
TGGTGATGCGCAAGCACGCGCAATCGAGGTGCGAAGACCTCCGCCGCGATGTCTGGCCGCACAGAAAACGAACATCCGCGGCAGTGACAACCCCAAGGGTGAAGCGTTGCATACGGCGTGTCGGCTGCATGTGCGACGGCGTGCATCGGATCGATCACGAATCGACGTCGACCCGAGAGCACCTCGGAGATTCCCTGAAACTCGACGGTCAATACCGGCCAAGATTGCTGTCGTTGGGTTCTGAGGCCGTTGCCATCGTTGAGGCACCGAAACTGAATTACACGAACGGCGCTGCTGCAAAACAATCTACGCACCGCTGCATCGCCACCGAGGCAGAGCGTTTCACGCGAATCGATGGGGACAGGCAATGTGTGCGACATGCGCGAGGTTTTTACGGCTAGAAGCCCACGGCATATGTAAATCGCTGGTTAAAACCGCGACGCGAATGCCGAACGGTTCTTTTTCCGATAGTGGCGGCCCCGTTTGCGTTCTACACACGTTCAACCGTCGGACGGGTGGTCGTAACCGTGGCGAATCCATAACCGGGACGATTCGTCATCTGCGACCGCTCGTCCGCCCCGTTCGAGTGTTGGAGGATCTATGCCCCCGTCCGCGAGGGTGGTCGTGCTTGCGATTGCGGTCTGCACGTCAGTGCTGTCGGCGTTTTCGCTGACCAACGAGGAAGTCGCGAGTCGGGTGCAGGGCATGATGGATTTGTCGGCCGACCCGTGCACCGATTTCTATCGATACGCTTGCGGAAAGTGGATGGATGGTTTCGAACTTCCCGCCGACAAGTCAGGCTGGACATACAGCTTGTCGACCATCTACGAGAGTAACCGCGCGGTGTTGCGCTCGATTCTCGAAGATGCAAGCAAGAGCCCGGGAGCCGATCCCGATCGCGAACGTGTCGGCGATTTCTATGCCTCGTGCATGGATGAGGCGGCGATCGAGGCTGCGGACGAGAAGCCGCTCGCCCCGTGGCTGAGGCAAGTGGCTGAGATGAAGGACACCAGATCGTTCATGGCGCTGGTGGGTGCGATGACCAAGAGCGGAGTCAATCCGTTGCTCACGCTGTATGTTCTTTCCGATGTCAAAAATCCCACCAACACTATTGCGTACGTCACGCAGGGTGGCCTTGGCCTGCCCGAGCGCGACTACTATCTCAGTGATGAGCCGCAGCAGAAGCAACTGCGCGACGGCTATCGGAAGTACCTCGAGCAGCTCTTCACTTCGATTGGAGAGGAGGCTGCAAAGGCTACGCTACAGGCACAACAGGTGATGAGATTCGAGACCGCACTCGCACGAGTATCGCGACCGGTGGAGGAGTTGCGTGACACGGAGAAGAACTACAACAAGCTCGATCGCAATGGACTGAAGAAACTTTCACCCAAGCTCGACTGGGACCGATTCTTCGCGGCGGTCGGCGCGCCGGGGCTGACGCAACTCAGCGTCGGTGTTCCGGAGTTTTTCACGGGGGCTCAGGCGCTGATCGAGTCGAGCGACATCGACACGCTGAAGAGCTACCTGGTTTCGCAACTGGTGATCGGGAGTGCGCCGGGGTTGTCCAAACGGTTTGCCGACAGCGCTTTCGAGTTCTTCGGCAAACAGCTATCGGGACAGCGTGAGCAGGAACCGCGCTGGAAACGATGTGTCGACAGCACTCAGGGTTACATGGGCGAGATGGTCGGCAAGCTGTACGTGGCCGAGCGATTCGCGGGCGACAGCAAGACGCTTGCGCTGGAAATGGTGGGTGACATCGAGGATGCATTCGCGCGAAGACTGCCCGGGCTGGAATGGATGGACGAGGCGACGCGCCAGGCGGCCCTGCAGAAGAGGGCCAAGATCCAGCCGATGATCGGATATCCGGACAAGTGGAAGGACTATTCGGCGCTCAAGCTCAGGCGCAGCAGCTATTTCGAGAATCTCGTCGCAACGTCGCAGTTTCTAACCGCGCGCGAAATCAAGAAGGTGGGGAAGCCGGTCGATCGTCAAGAATGGACGATGCTGCCCCAAACAGTGAATGCCGGCTACAGTCCGGCACGAAATCGGATCACGTTTCCTGCAGGTATTCTCCAACCGCCGATGTTCCACAAGGATTTTCCTGCAGCGATGAACTTCGGCGCAATCGGTTCGGTGATCGGCCACGAACTTACGCACGGCTTCGACGACGAGGGTCGCAAGTTCGATGGCGATGGGAAGCTGCGCGAATGGTGGGCACCCGCGGTCTCGGAGCGCTTCGAGCAGCGCGCGCACTGTGTGCAAGAACAATACGCCGGGTACGAAGCCGAACCTGGCCTGAAACTCAACGGCGTGCTGACCCTGGGCGAGAACATCGCCGACAACGGCGGAGTGAAGCAATCGTTTGCAGCCTTCAAGAGCTATCAGCAGCGTCACGGCAATGCGGCCGCGTCGCTAGCCGGACTCACCGCCGATCAACTCTTCTTCGTAGCCTTCGCGCAGGTCTGGTGCGAAGAGAAATCTGCCGAAGCGCTGCGCCTGCAGGTGCGTACCGACCCGCACTCTCCCGGCCGCTACCGCGTAATCGGCACCGTGGTGAACTCCCCCGAATTCGCCAACGCCTTCCAGTGCGCCCCCACCACCCGCATGAACCCTCACCCCAAGTGCCAAGTCTGGTAGCCCCCCGTTCGCTCCGAAGTCCCGGGACAAATTCGGGGACGGTTTACCTAAAGCAGAGTTAGTCGCTGATCACCTACCGCCCGCACCACCGAGGAACTCGTCGTGAGTTTCTCAGAAACCAACGACTACCTCCGCTTTAGGTAGACCGTCCCCGGATTTCGTGGTGGAGGGAGTGGAGATAGGAGGTGAGGACGGCGTGACGACGGGCGCCTTCCTCGCGCGCGGTGGGGAGGGTGAGAGTTTCGGCGATTCGAAGCAACTTGAGATGGAAGTGATCGACGGCCAGTCGCTTGTCGTTCAACGTGCGACCCGTCTCTCCAAGCGGGTCGTCGGGATGAAACAGGCAACTGTCGGCACTCGCCATCGATTGATGCGTGGCAAAACAGCGCGCAATTCCAATCGCTCCCAACGCGTCCAAGCGATCGGCTTCCTGCAGTGTCAACGCCAGCGCATCGTGCGCCATTTCACCGCGCGACCATCCCGAACCGCGCACCGCAGCACATATCGCGACAACCTCACGCATCTCGTCATAACCGGCCGCCAGCAACAACGGTGCAGCCAAGCCGGCAGAACGCTCGCTCGACAAACGACGCTCCGGCGAGTTCTTCGCAGTGGGATCGAGGTCGTGCACCAGCGCCGCAGAACCGGCCAGGTCGATGTCGGCACCCGCCTCTGGCGCCAAGCGCAGCGCCCACCGATAGACACGCAGCACATGCTGCACGTCGTGAGCGAGATCGCGATTCAGATAAAACGGCATAGCTGCGGCCCACAGCAACTCATGCCGTGAACTGAACAGGGGCGAGCCATCGGCCCGCCCCTCTGAAATC
>CAZAHQ010000012.1:0-19478 GCA_964484415.1 uncultured Acidobacteriota bacterium
CGTCAACAACAACAACGACAAGGCGAGCGCCGCGACGTGACACCCCGCGCTGCTGCCGAAACGCGCGTGGACCCGACGGACCATCGGCATCGTAAACACCGACGCCGTCATGAAGATTCCGAGTACCGCACCGACGGTACGCGCGCCCGAGCCTGACGCTGCGTAAGGCAACGCCACCGTGAGCACGCCCATCGCCAGGCGCTCGACGCAGATCAATGCCATCGGCCCGATGACGGCAAAGCCCAGCACCGGGCCTTCAGCGGGACTCATTGCGCTCGACTCCGCGCTGGTCTCGAGTTGCGCTGGGAATGCACGGACGGCGAGCAACGCACCGATGCATGCCAAGAGCGCCGCCGTAAGGAACGGTGCGCGCGGGCTGAAGGTCGCCAGCGTACCGCCCAGCGCCAAACCGGCCCCAACACCAAGCACCAAGATCGCTCCGAGCCATCCCATCCGGCGGGCGCGGTCCTGCTCGCTGCCGTGTGCACCGGCGCCCATCAACAACATGACGATGCCGACGTGCGCAATCCCATCGGCAAAGCGAAGTGCCAGCAGCAATGCAAACGAGTGTGCGATACCGGTGGCCAGCAACAGCACCGCGCTAGCGACGAATGCGAAGCGCGACAACGACCGCAGCCCGACCTCACCTGACCGGCGCCGGAACAGTCGACCCCACAACCACGCGCCGGCGATGGTGCCCGCAACATGCAGCCCGGCAAACGCACCGGCGCCCAAACCGCCGTGGCCGAAGCTGTCGACCACCAACAAGCGCAGACCCGGGATCGGCAGGCCCACGGTCATCGCCGCCAACGCCAGCGCGATCGCCAGTGGCCCAAAGCGAGGTGTCATCAACTCACAGCAATGCGCGGCAACGAGGGGTTTACCCGTGCGACGATCTCGTAGTGAATGGTGCCGGCCCAACCGGCGAGATCTTCGACGCGCACCTCCTCGTCACCCATGCGGCCCAGCAGTGTGGCGACATCGCCGGCCTGCGCGTTGGGGATGTCGGTGACGTCGACCATCGACATGTTCATGCAAATGCGTCCCAGCAACGGCGCACGATTGCCGCCAATCAACACGTGTCCACGCCCAGAAATCCCGCGGTCGTACCCTTCGTAGTAGCCGACCGGTAACACGGCGAGGCGCGTGGGCCGTGTCGCGCGCCAGGTGCGGCCGTAACCAACGTAACCACCGACCGGCACATCCTTCACCTGCGCAATCAAGCAGCGCCAACTCATCACAGGGCGCAGCGTGAAGTCGGGCAATCCACGTTCGCGTGATGAAACCAGTGTTTCGCGCGATGGCCACAAGCCGTAGATTCCGACTCCGGCGCGCGCGATCTCGGCGTGCGTTTCCGGAAACAGGATTGTCGCGGCACTGCACGCGATGTGGCGCAGCTTGGGTGCAACGCCGGCTGCGGTGAGTTGCGCGACGGTGTCGTCGAACGTCTGCCGCTGTCGCTGCGCGAAACGATGATCGGTGGTGTCCTCGATATCGGCAAAGTGTGTCGACAACCCCTCGAACTCGAGTCCCGGAGTCGCCGCAATCTGCCTCGCGAGCGCGACCACCTGGGCGGGATCGACTCCTTGGCGATAGGTGCCTGTCTCGACCTTCAGGTGTGCACGTGCGACTCGCTTGGTGCGTTCAGCACCGCGTGCGAGCGCCGCCACCGCTTCGGCGCTGTAGATGGTGACGCGAATGTCGTGAGCGACCGCTTCTTCCAAATCGACCGCCGGCACATGATTGAGCGTGAGGATCGGGACCGTCGGTCCCACGATCGAACGCAACTCGAGCGCTTCGGCCAGGCCACCAACCGCGAGCCAGCTTGCGCCCGCTTCCAAGGCTGCCGGCCCACACAACGCGACCCCATGGCCGTACGCGTTGGACTTCACCACCGCCGCGAGAGCAGAAGATTGGCCAATGCGCTGTCGAAAAGCGTGCACGTTGTGGCGAAAGGACTCGAGGTCGACCTCGATCCAACTGGTCGTGCCGGCCGGGAGCCCAGCCGGCCTGGACGATTGATGTTTCGCGGAAGAAGCACCCTGGCCGGCTGTTTTCATGCTGGTATCCTCAGGCCCCGTGAATCAAGGCGCAAGCAGTTCATCGTCGACATTCGAGTCCCACGAGGGTTATGGCTGGGCCACCCCCCTGGAGGGGCTACCGCTGTTGGTCATCACGCCTCCCGAATGGGCGGCGTTAGCGGTGAGCCAACTCGACTTCTTGTTGTGCGATCACGCGCATTGCGAACAGAAGGCAGCGGGCGCTGCGCTCGGTTTGATGGCCCGTTTCCCGGAGCACGCCGAGATGGTGCGACCGATGCTGGCGCTGGCGCACGAGGAACTGCATCACTTTCGACAGGTTCTCGACCTGATTCAACAACGCGGCGGACAACTCACGCGTCCCGCTCCCGACTTCTACGTGCGCGAGCTGCGGCAGCGTTTGTTTCGCGCCGGTGGCGGGCTTGGACCCTACGGTGATGTGTTGGTGGTGAATGCGTTCGTCGAAGCGCGCAGTTGCGAGCGCTTTCGTCGCCTGGCCGAAGCGCTGACAGAGGTGCTGACGTCGGGCGAGGTGCTCGACGACGATCTGCGCGCATCGTATGCGTCGCTGGGGCAGTTCTACACCACGCTCGCGGCGGCCGAGGGACGGCACTGGGAGATGTTCCGCGATCTGGCAGCACACGCGTGCGGCGCGGCCCGCACCGACAAACGTGTCGTGCAGGCTGCCGAAATCGAAGCTGAGATTTTTCGTTCACGACCATTGGTTCCGCGGATGCACTGATTGCCGCATGCCCAAGTGACTTGTGTTGGAGGAATGTTCATGTCGCTGTCACTCAACTGCTTGTTTCTCATCGCGCTTCTCGCCACGCCGTTGGCGCTGGCCGCCGACTCCAAGCCGTACACGGTCGACGATCAGGTGCGCATGCAACGGATTGCCGACCCGCAGCTTTCGCCCGACGGCAAGTGGGCTGCGTTTCAACTACGCAGCACCGACTACGACGCCAACAAGGGGCGCTTCGACATCTGGATCGCCAGCATCGATGGCAGTAGCGCGCGCCAACTGACCACCGCGGACGCGTCCGACACGGCACCGCGCTGGGCACCCGACAGCAAGACGATCTACTTCCTATCGACGCGCTCGGGCACGAGTCAACTCTGGAAGATCGCGATCGACGGTGGCGAGCCGCAGCAGGTCACCAGTCTTCCGTTGGATGTCTCCAACGTGACGCTCTCGCCCGATGGCCGCACCATCGCCTTCTCGATGGAGGTGTTTCCTGGAGTGAGCTATCAGGACTCCGCCAAGAAGGTGACCGAGATGGAAAACTCGAAGGTCACCGGGAAGCTCTACGACCAGTTGCTCTATCGACACTGGGACACGTGGAGTGATGGCCGACGCAATCACCTGTTCGTGATGAGCCTCGAGGCCGGCGCCGAACCGCGCGATCTAATGAAGAACATGGTTGCCGATGCGCCGTCCAAACCGTTCGGTGGAACGGAAGAGTTCACCTTCACACCCGACGGCAAGGCGCTGATCTTCTCCTGTCGCGATGTCGGGCGCGAGGAAGCGTGGTCGACCAACTTCGATCTGTTCTACGTGCCGGTCGACGGCTCGGCCGCGCCGAAGAACTTCACCCAAGGCAACACTGCGTGGGACACGCAGCCTGCGTTCTCGCCCGACGGCAAGCTGCTCGCTTATTTGGCGATGACGCGCCCCGGCTATGAAGCCGATCGCTTCAAGATCGTGATTCGCGACTGGGCCACCGGAAAAGAACGCGAATTGGCTCCCAAGTGGGACGCGAGCCCAGGCGGCATTGCCTGGTCGCGTGACGGCAAGACCCTGTACGCGCATGCCGATGAGTTGGGCCAGCATCCGCTGTTCTCGTTCGATGTCGCCAGCGGCACGATGAAGAAAGTAGCCCCGACCGGAACGCTCGATGGCTTTGCCGTCGGCAGCAGCATGTTGCTGTACGGCGTCAACACCCTCACCTCGCCCACCCAGTTGTTCGTCGCCAAGCTCGATGGCAGCGGCGCCAAACAGATCACGCAGGTCAACGCCGAGGCGCTCGCAAAGGTGCGCTTCGGTCAGCCCGAGCAGTTCAGCTTCAAGGGTTGGAACGACGAAACGGTCTACGCCTGGATCGTGAAGCCGGTCGACTTCGACGCCGGCAAAAAGTACCCGGTGGCGTTTTTGATTCACGGCGGACCACAAGGTTCGTTCGGCAATGACTTCCACTATCGGTGGAATCCGCAGGTCTATGCCGGTGCGGGCTACGCCGCGATCATGATCGACTTCCACGGCTCGACCGGCTACGGCCAGGCGTTCACCGATTCGATTCGCGGTGATTGGGGCGGCAAGCCGCTCGAAGATTTGCAAAAAGGGCTTGCGTCCGCGCTCGAGAGGTATCCGTGGATGGATGGCGACAAGGTGTGCGCGCTCGGCGCAAGTTACGGCGGCTACATGATCAATTGGATCGCCGGCAACTGGCCCGATCGCTTCAAGTGCTTGGTCGCTCATGACGGCAATCTCGACGAGCGGTTTGCGTACTTCGACACCGAAGAACTCTGGTTCCCTGAATGGGAGCATCACGGTACGCCATGGGACAACCCGGAGAGCTACGCCAAGCACAATCCAATCGATCACGTCGGCAAGTGGAAGACGCCGATGCTGGTGATTCACGGTGGCAAGGACTATCGCGTGGTGGAGTCGGGCGGCTTTGCAACCTTCACGGCACTACAACGTCGCGGCGTTCCGTCGAAGTTCTTGTACTTCCCCGACGAGAATCACTGGGTGCTCAAGCCGCAGAACAGCGTGTATTGGCACCAGACCGTGTTGGGATGGTTGGATCAGTGGACTAAGTAGACCTAGGTCGAGGGCGTGCCTCTCTATTCGTGGTGAGGCAACGGGCCGTTTCGAGTCGTCCAGTCGTGTGAAGGGGCAGAGGCCATGGCGGCCGCAACGCCCTCAACCACGAATCAGACGACTCGAAAAGGAGCCCGACCATGAATGCCAGCGCCCTCAACCCTCTGCGTACCTCCCTCACACTCGCTGCCTGCTGCTGCGCCGCACTTCTGGCCTCGACCTCCGGCGCCTCCGCCCAGGTCTGGACCGGCGTCGCGGCCGCCTGCGTTCCCGATGAGAGCAGCGCCGGCAGCTACGACATGTCGGCCGCGCGGTTCCAGTTCGCTGCCGGCAAAACGGGAGCGATCTACGCGCGCTGCAATGTGACCAATCCGAGCGACGCTGGCTTCCTGCTCGACGGCTGGAACTACCTCGAAGCCGCCATGATCGACCCCGACGGTATAGGAACCGGCAGCCAGATCAAGGTCTCGCTGATTCGCGTGAGCAACTCGACCGGCGGCGTGTACACGGTTGCGACACTCGACAGCAACACCAACGCGTCGACCGCGCAGCGCGTCGATGGCGCCGACTTCAGCCACGTCTTCAACTTCGCCGACTACGCCTACTACGTGCAGCTCGAGGTCAAACGTACCGCCACCTCCGCCAACCCGAACATCTCGATCGCACGCCTCTACGAGATGTTGTTCTGATCCCACCTTCCACGTCGGCCCCGCGCGAGACCTCGCGCGGGGCCGACCCGAGGATCACGGCCATGTTGATCACTCACGCGCTTGCGTCGTTTTCGCTGCTCATCGCCTCACCCGCGATCGTCGAGTCCAACCCTCTCCCGGCGGCGTCGCTCCAACAGATCTACAGCGAGCTGCGTTCGCTTCGCCGCCTGGTGCGCGAACTGTTGATCGCGGCTCGCAACGACCGGCTGGCACGTTGCGAAGTCGACCAGGAGCATGACCAACGGTTGCGCGCACAGCTCGACGCAGAAGAGCAGGCTGCGAACACTCGTATCGCGGAGCTCGAGGCAGAACTGTCGGAACGGGACCTCGACCCCTCGCGCGGTCTCGAACTGCAAGAAGAACTTCAATCGTTGCGCCGAACCGTATTGGAGCCGCTCTCCGATCGCCGCGCACAGTTGGAGTCGCGGATCAGCTCCCAAGAGCGGATCTGTACCGAGCTGCGAACGGCCGCGGCCGGACTGGTCACCACTGATGAACACGAGAGCCGAGACTAGTCGCCGCGCCCGGCAATTCGTTTCAGTCGCATGAGTGATTTCTGTAGTTCAGCCCGTCCTTCCCTTCCGCCCCACCTGCCTCATCGGGATCGACGCTGCCGTAGAGGCCGGGGCCGGCACAGTTTTGGCCGCGGACGAGGTAGTACCAGGCCTGCCCGGCTACCGGAACGTCGGCATCGTCCGTCGCAAGTTGATCGACATTCTCGGCAGCACACGCCTCGCACGAGATGTAGAACGAGTAGAAGATGGTCCTCCCGCTCGCAACGTTCTGCAGCATCAGGCTGACGCTGCCGCGAATCACGTCGTAGTGATTGGCTCCAGGAATCGCGGTCCAGCGGAGCGCCGTACCATCCATGGTCAGTTCATTGCTGGCATCGCCGAGATCCGGATCGTTGCAACCTGCCTGCAACAGCACAAAAGCGGAGGAGCCAAACGTCGGCAACGTCCAGCGCGATTGCGGGAAGACCGGTGGGCGCCAGAGTTGACGCGCACGCCACGAGTACGATTTCCCTTCTTGCAATCCCGCCGAGAGTTCGTCGAGCAGTGCGCCGCCCGCGCCGGTGTCGACAGTCGAGCCAACCGTGAGACTTGTGCCGTCGAACAGCTGCCCGAACGGCTTGAGTTCCCATTCGAGTCGAACGCGAGTGCGTCCGGCGGGCGAGCGGCCGGTCATCCGCAAACGGAAGCTGGTAAGCGAGTCGCTCCTTCCTCCAACATCGATCGGTGCGGCGCCCGTCGTGATCGCCTGACGCGTGCGCCCGTCGATGCCATCGCTGCCATTCCCGTAGAACAGCGACGCACGTCCTTCCTTCGAGATGCTACCGGTTCGATCGGGAGCACCGACCAACAGATCGGCAAACCCGTCGCCGTTGACATCGCCCGCCATGGCAACCGCAGCGCCGAAGCGAGAACCCGCTTGATCGCCATCGAGTTGTCGCGAGGCTGTCGTAGCCGGGCCGCTCGACGAACCGTGATACACCGACACGCGCCCTTGTCCGGAGAGTCCTGCGGTGTAGTCCGGTGCGCCAATCACGATGTCCGAAAAACCGTCGCCGTTGACATCGCCACCGCCGCCAACAGCTGCACCGAAGTGCGCTTGTGCTTGGTTGGACTCCACACTCCAGGCTGGTGTCGTCGGGCTGCCATTGACGGTACCCCGATACAAAAACGCCTTGCCCTCGCTGGGCTGAACGCCGCTGAACTGCGGCGCGCCGATCACGAGATCCGCAAACCCATCGCGATCGACATCGCCGGCCGCTGCGAGCGCTTCTCCGAAGTGCGCCCCCGCCACGTTGATCTGCCCCTTCCAGCATTCCTCTCGCGCAGGAGCGCGCGACTTTCCGCGATAGACGTACACCGCTCCCTCATCGATCTCGGGGCTGTCTTCCAGCGGCGCACCAACCGCGAGATCGGAGAACCCGTCGCGATCGAAGTCTCCAACGCTCGTCAGCGCCGCACCGAAATTGGAGTCCGATTGTGTCGAGGCCACGAACCAATCGGCGTTGGCAACCGTTCCCTGAATGGCGGGCAAACCGGTTGCGCTTCCCTGCCAACCAAACGCTGCCCCGCCATTGACGACATCGGCATCGTACTGAGGAGCACCCGCGAAGACGTCACCAAAACCATCGCGATTCAAGTCGCCACCGGCTGCCGATGATCCAAGATGCGCGAAGGGCTGATCGAGTTCTGCAAACCAGTTGTTCGCTGCCGACAGCCCCGCAGCACTTCCGCGGTACACGTACAGTCGGCCTTCCTCGGTTTGCCCGTTGGTGTAGTGACTCGCCCCAACAACCAGATCGCTGAAGCCGTCGCCATTGACATCGCCGGCGCGCGCCAGCGATGCACCGAAGCGCGCATTGGCAACCGCCCCCTGCAGCACGATCGTTGCCGTGAGTGGCAGTCCGCTCGAAGAACCGTGATACACGAACACACGTCCGGCATCGACTCCGGGCCCATCGAACCGTTCGGCGCCGATCGCAACATCACCATATCCATCGCCGTTGAGATCACCGGCGGCGGCGACGCGTGTCCCGAGGAGTGCATCCACCGCTCCGCCCCCGGGGTTCCAACTCGATGTGGTGGCGAGACCGGCGCCGCTGCCTCGATACGCCGCGGCGCGCCCTTCACCACTGAACGTGTTGCTGTGACCGGGCGCGCCGACAACGAAATCACCAAAACCATCGCCATCGACATCGCCAGCGCCCGACAGGCTTTTGCCGAAATGCGCGCCGCTCTGCGCGCCGTCGACACTCCAGTCTTCGTTGCCGGGATGTCCTGAGGCTGTTGGCCCTGAGCCGCTTCCGTACCAAATGAAGGATCGACCTTCGCCATCGGTGGCGACCGAGTCTTCGTAGTCGGGCGCACCGACCGCGACATCAGCGAATCCATCGCCGTTCACATCACCAGCCGGCGCCACGGCGCTTCCGAAGTGCGCGTCGTTTTGATCGGACTCCCCCGACCACGAAACGGTCGTGCTCGGCCCGGTGACGGAACCGTAGTACATCTGCGCGCGCCCTTCGTTGCTGCCACCGGAGTCGGCGAACGGAATGCCGATCAGGATCTCGGCATCGCCGTCGCCATCGACATCACCGACTCCGGCGACCGATGCGCCGAATTGCGCAGCCATTTCATTCCCGTCGGCCGACCAGTTGGAGTTCCCTGGTATTCCTAGCGGCGTTGGCCCCGTAGCGCTCCCCAACCAAACGAAGGCGCGCCCTTCATCCGTCGTCGGGTTGTTGAAGAGCGGCGATCCGATCACCACGTCGTCGAAACCATCGGCGTTGACATCGCCCGCCGGTGCCACCGATCTCCCAAAGTCAGCATCGGGTTGATCCGACTGTGCTTTCCAAAACGCGTTGCCGGGGTTTCCATTCGGGCCCAGCCCCGTTGGAGATCCGAGCCAGGCAAACACCTTCCCCTCACGCGACTGCCCATCCGTGAAATGCGGGGCACCGATCAACACCTCGTCAAAACCGTTGCCGTTGAAATCGCCGGCGCTGGAAACCGAAGCACCGAACTCGGCATTGGCTTGATCCCCCTCGGCGCGCCACGCCGGGGATGTCGGAACTCCGAGTCCGGCCGCCGAGCCCAACCAAACGAACGCGGCCCCTTCGTCCGGCGTTGCGCTCGACGATTGGTACAACGGAGCGCCAATGATCACGTCGTGGAAACCATCACCATTGACATCGCCGGCGCTCGCCACGGACCGCCCGAATGCTGCGCCTGGTTGGTTTATCTCGGCCGACCAGTTGGGGCTTATCGATGGGCCAGCGGGCGATCCGTGAAACACGAATACGCGACCCTCATCGGGGTCTCCGCCGTCGTACATGTCCGCGCCAACGATCAGATCGGAGAAGCCATCGCGATTCACATCGCCGGCAACAGCAACCGAGATCCCCAAACTGGCGCCGCCTTGCCCGCTGTAGAAGTTCCAGGTCGCCGTCGTCAGCAACGGATCGATCGTGAGGGGATAGCTCGCACCGGCATCATCAATGACAATCGCCAACCCCGAATCACACGGTTCGAAGTGTGCCGGGAGCTCTCGTTGCAACGCGTCGAGCACCTGCAGGTTGCCGTACTTCAAGACCGCAACGCCGTGCTCGTCCACCAGCCATGCCGCCGACCGATCCTCCAACAGCGTCGCGCTCAATGTGCCGCCCAGTCGCAGTTCCAATCGCAGCGGTGCGCTTTGCTCGCGTTCGATCACCGGGCGAGCTAGATCGAAACCATGCTCCAATCCACGGGGGCTGTTTTCGGCCCACTCGACGACTTGGTCCCAGCGATGTTCGGCGCGAGCCTCGCGCCACGACACCGTTCCCGATCCAATCGTCGATACCTCGCCGCCACGAGCGATCGATCTCAACTGCAGGATGAGTGTCCATCCACCAGCACTTGGATCGGCGCCCTTGGTCCGCGACTGGAATGAGAGCTGTTCATTCGACAGCGTGGTGCGAAAGCCATGCGCACGATTGGGCGCGCTGCACCCGCGCTCGGCTGTGACCGAGAACTGATATTCGGATTCCTCGATCGCGGCAGTGGCATGCGTCAACCACTCGTCCTCTCGAGAGGCACTCGCCAGCGATGTGGCAACGATGCCAAGCGCTGTGATCGAGGCTGCTATCCGAATGCCGCTCAATCGTTGACCGTGCGAGCTAGTCTGCATTGTGAGGTCTCCGTCGCCAGCCCAACCAGATCAGTACCAAGACCGCAATTGCACCCACCGCGAGCAACCAGGGCAGGAATACGACGGCCCACGCGGGGCGCGGCACGCCACCCGGGAACGGCACGATGTCTCCGCGTCCTAGCACCACGAAGCCGGCCCACGCTGCCGCCGGTTGTCCGCGTTGTAGCGCACTCCGTTCCGCACCAGCCAGCGCGATTGCTACCGACTCGCCTCGCGACAGGCCGCTGGACAGCGCGACGATCAAGTCGGCCGCCTCCTCATCGCGCATCGGCCAAAGGCTGGCAACCACGCTCGACGCACCAGCCTCGAAGAACGAGCGCGACAGACCCAGCACACCCTCTCCGGCGATCGCTTCACCGGTTGCCGTCTGACACGCCGACAACATCACGAGCGAGCCCGGCAACTTCAACGCTGCAATCTCGCGCGGCTGTAGCAAACCATCCTCATGCTGTTCGCCTGCTGCCAATAGCACCGCACTACGATCGGGCTCAGCCTCATCGACGACCGCGTGTGCGGCCAGGTGCAGCACGCCGCAATGCGAGAGATCGGTGGTCTTCAGTCGATACTCACTCGCGGCCTCGCCGGTGTACGACGTGCCGCTTCGCAGGGCGCTCGCCAGCGCGCGCGCCTCACGTCGGGCCGCGTGAAGTTGCCCCAGTGCGAGGGCGCTCCCGAACAATGCGCTTCGCTCCTTCGCATCGGCTTTGCTCGTCTCGGCTCGCGCTAGGGTCGGATCGGCCAACGAGAGGAAACTGCCTTGCGCGTGACCGCTCTGGGTTGCTTGGAGCGCCCAGGTTGCCGCCGATGGAGCAAACGACAGCGCGTAGCGTGCGATCAACGGTGGTCCGTCGCCGCTGGAACGCAACGCGGCCAGCGGCAAGCGATGCAACGGGGTGTCGGGCACGATCACCAACTGCTGAACGTCGTCGGGGAGTTGCTTCAGTACCGGCTCGACCAGAGTCCGGTACAAACCGACCGAAGCGGATGGTTCCGACGCCTCGCGCCCTCTCAATAACCCGAGATACAGCGACACCTGATGTGCGACGGTAGCTTGTGAAGAGAGCTCGACCAGCGCGCTTCGTTGGGGGCTGACAACGAATGCCAGGCCCGGCAATGCGGCACCGTCATCGCTCACACTCGGAAAACAGTACGACACCAACGCCTGACCTGGAGCGAGCGCTGCTTGGATCTCTTGCAACGAAAGCACTCTGGGGGTGGTGCGCTCGCGAAAGCGGCGATCGTTGCGTGCGAGCCGATCGCGCAGCAACCGTTCCTCGCTTTCGAGCCGCCGCAGTTCGGTCAACATCCCGTTACGCTCACCGTCGGCGAGATCCTGATTCACCAGGCCGCGCTGCACGTCAGCGATCTGATCCAGGATTTTCCCGCGCGCTGACCGGTCGGGCGTGTCTTCGGGGAGCGGCCGTGCAACGCGCGCCGCGCTGAGCGCAGCGAGCAACGCTCCCGCGCGCCATCGCTCCACGACTTCGAATGCTCGCGCAACGCCATTGTCGTCCCCGGATGATCCCAAGAGAGCGGCGAGCCTGAGATACGCGGATGAGTACTGCGCGAAAACGTGAGCTTGCGTCGAAGCTTCCGGTTGAAGCGCTCTGATCTGTTCGGCCACATCGACCGCGGTCTGCAGTTCGCCGATCGCGGCGTGACGATCTCCACCGCGTTCAAACCACTGCGCACGGGCGAGGTGCGTTTGATACAACTCACGGCGATTCGAGGAGCGCTCGGCCAACGCTCGAGCCTCGTCGAGCAGCAACTTCCCTCGCCGATAGCTCGGCGCCGGCGGCTGACCGCCAAGCGCCGCGAGTTGCCGTAGCGCGGCACCGATCTTGTCGATCAGATCGAGTTTTCTGGCCAGCTCGAGGGCGCGGGTGGCGTTGTCGATGCGCTCGCTCGAGGGACGATCGGCCTGAGCGGCGAGCAACAGACGCACCTTCGACTCAGCGCCGGGATTGGGCGCGTCGATCGCAATCTGCAGCGCTTCCTGCAACCGCTTGTCGACCTCGCTCGGGTCGATCTCGCCGTTTTCTCTGCGCTCTACGGCCAAGATTGCAAGGTTGAGCCTGTATCCCGCCTCATCGACCGGATCCTTGGTGCTGTGCTCGATCTCGGCGGCCCTTAGAAATCGCTCATACGACTCACGCCGGCGACCCAGGGCCCAGGCGACCTGGCCCAAACCGTTCTGCACCAGCGTCTGCAAATAGGTGTCGGGCGGATCGGTACCTGGAAACACCTGCGCCTCGACCTCGCTGTAGATCGAGTAGGCCAGCCCGTAGTCTCGCGCGTACCACGCAGCGAGCCCTTCGTGGTATCGCACCTTCAGGCGCAGCGATTGCTTGCCCGACGCGCTTGCTATCGCCGAGGCTCGTGACAGCGCAGCGGACGCCGCGGCGAACTCTCCGCGGCGTGCGTGAACAAAGAACAGCGACGTCAACGCCCAGATCCCTTGCTCGTAGTCCCGAGCCTGCTCGAACGACTCTGCAGCCGCGCTGTAGTGCGCCTCTGCGCTCCGGTCGCCGCGCGTGCTCTCTAGATTCGCCAACGCCAAGAGTGCGTGAGCATTGTAAGGCTCGCGTTTGACGATCGTGTTCAGCTCGGCAATCGCCTCGCTATTCAGCCGATGCCGGCGAGCGACGTAGCCAAAACAGCGATACGCGGCGGGCTCGGCTGGATAGCGTCGCACCAACGCGCGACACTCAGACAGCGTCTTCGGGTCGCTCTTCGCCAGATCGAGCTTGGCCTGCGCCGGCACTGCTGCAACCAGCAGTGCCAACGGCAGCGATGAGTACCAGCCGCGTCCCATGCAGCGCCTCGTTGTGTGCTCGCCATTACTCCAACGTCACCGTATGCGTCGTTCCCTCCACCACATGTCCGTCCGGCAAGACAGCCGACACGCGCCAGTACAAGACAGCGCCCGTTGCCACCCCTTCCAGGGCACTCGCCGGTACCGTGACGTGCGACATCGTCAGCCCCGCAGCGTTGTAGATCGACTCGAGGTTCTCTCGAGCCACTTCGACACGGTAAAGTGCACTGCTGCCGGCATCCGTCCAACGCAGCGTGAAGTTGTTGCGAGGCAGCGCTGCGTGGTCACCAAGTACCGATTCGAGCGGCCTTTCCGATTGCGTTCTCTCGACCACAGTCGTCCGATCACGAGTCGTCATGAACACACCAACAGCGACCAGACCACACGCGAGCGCTGCGGCCAAACCCCACATGCGATACGAACGCGCCGGCGCACGCACGCTGATTGCCGGTGCGGTACTGCCGACGATCGCTCGCGCTTCGTTCGCCATGCGCCACGCGCTGGCGCAGGCGCTGCAACGGGCCGCGTGCAGCACCAACGCTCGAATCCGCTCGGCTGGGAGATTTCCATGAGCAGCATCCCAAATCACCTCCGAAGGCGGACACCCGTGTTGTCCCTGCGAATCAGGCGGCAATGGTGCGAAGGCATCTTTGATCCGATCGAGCTCGTTCGGTTCGAACGTCACGGAGTCACCCCCTTTCTACCAAGGCAGTCACGCAGGTCGGCCAGCCCTCGGTAGATGAGGTTGTTTGCCTTCTTGTCGTCGATCCGCATCGCGTCTCCCACCTCATGCTGCGTGTGCCCAAACAGGTGCAAGGCAGCCGCAATCCGTCTCGGCTCGATCAGGCCCTCGAGGCAGTCGCGAATCGCCACCGACAGCTCGGTCCGCTCGCGACTGCGTTCGGGGTTGCTCGCTGCACCAGCCGGCAAGGCCGCCACCGCCGGATCGTCGTCCGGTACCTCGCGGCGTCGTGAGACACGTCGGATCTCATCGATGGTTACGCTATAGGCAACCCTCCACAGGTAGGACGAACCAAAGCCGTCGGGTGCCTCACCCCGTTCGACAATTTCTACGACTCGCAGCAAGGCGGTTTGTACCAAGTCGTCTCGCTGCGCATTCAGCCAGCGCGGACAGACACGCTTGACCCACGCTTCGAGTTGTCCTCTCAGCTCGCTCGCCTGCTGATCGGTGATTCGTACGCTCGGCGCCATTCGGCCCCCGGGGCGTTGGTGAGCACCTGTCTATCCGTGTCGTCCCGTATCTGTCAACCACGTGAGGCATAACGCAGCCGGACTTCGTCGTGTCCTGTGGAGGACCTGATGATGTTCGAACGAATTCGGCTCGCGAAACTCGGTTCACTCGTCGCCGCGCTATCGCTCTCATCGCTCTCGGCAACCGCCAACGATCCCGCCAATGCGCCGGTGGTCGACATCTCGGTTGCGCCCGAGGGGCGTTACGTCTTCGAAGCGCTCGATTCCGTCGGCCTCGAGAAGCAGGCCGCCGACGATCCGGCCGAGCTGGTCTTTCGGGGTGGCGTGCGCGTTCGTCCCGAACCGGGCGTCGCCAGCGAGTTACGGTTGCCGTTGTCGGGAACGATGGTGCTGCAGTTCCCAGCACCGATTCGGCACGAATGGCGTTCAGCGCTCGTCGCCGCCGGCGTTTCGATTCGCGACTACATCCAAGGGAACGCGTACCTCGTCGAGGTTCCGGAGTCTGCCAGCGAGACGCTCTTGGCATGGGTCGGCAGCCGATTCGTGCGGTCGATCGTTCTGTATCCATTGGTGGCGCGCGTCGAACGCGGATTGGCCGAGCGTGTGCAGCAGGCCACGCAGAACTTACACGAGCGGGTGACCGTTCGACTGCTTCACCCGCTCGATGCCGAGGAGTTCGATCGCGTCGCTACGGTGCTCGCAGTCGAGTCGGCCACCGCCGACGACCGGCCGGCGTTGCGCGGCTACGTCTTGACTGGAGATTTGCAACGACTCGCTGCACTGCCATTCATCGAGTGGATCGAGAACTACGCCGACAGCCGCGAACATAACTTCGAAGGTGCGATGAGCGGTGGTGTCGATCGGATTCAGTCGATCGGTACCTACACCGGTGCCGGTGTGCGTGTTGCGGTGATTGATAGCGGCATCGCGCGCTCTGGTGCTGCCGCAGACTGCGGGCCGGCCGCGGGAAACTGGCATCCCGACCTGAGTTCGGCCCGAGTCGCTGACGACTGGGATTTCTTCAACGGTGATACCAACGCGTGCGACAGTCGCGGTCACGGCACGCATGTCGCTGGGACGATAGCCGGTGACGGGACCAATACCGCCACGCACAAGGGGATGGCGCCCGGCGCGACGCTCTTGATCTACAAGGACTGTTGCGACGCCAACGGCTTCGGCTTCCGCAACTTCTCGTCGGCGTTGACGCGTGCGGCAGCCAACGATGCGCTGGTCGTGGGAAATAGCTGGGGCGGCGGCAACGGGATCTACAACGCCAACGCTGAAGATGCTGATGATGCCGCGCGCGGCGTGTTCAACGGCAGCGATGGCTTGCCGCAGCGGATGCTGCTAACGGTCTCGGCCGGAAACGACAACGACCTGGTCTCGTCTCCGGCTAGCGCCAAGAACGTGATCGCCGTAGCGGCAACCAAGGATGGACACGACTCCGGCGCTGGCGGCGCATGCTGGTGCGTCAACAACAACTTGAACGGCTGTGCGACCAACTGTGATGGCAACCCAGGTGTCGACCCAAGTTGTTTCGACAACTACTGGGTACCCACCGAGCGGATCTGCTTTTCCAACTACGGCAAGATCGACACCGACGGTGATGGCTACTTCCGACTCAAACCAGACATCGCGGCGCCGGGCACGCGGATCGAGTCGACAGCAGCATCGTATCTGTATGCCGACTCCCGCCTCTACACGCTCAAGGACGGCACGAGTATGGCGCAACCGATGGTGGCGGGTGCTGCCGCTTTGGTCTACGACGCCTTCGATTCGGTATGGGATTGGCCAGAGATGGTCAAGGCCAAGTTGCTCGCCACTGCCGTCGACATGGGAGATCGCACTCGCTTCGGGCACGGCATGCTCGACACCTTTCACGCCGTCTACGATTCCAGCAGTTTCGATACGCTGCGCTGGTCCGGCAGGTCGATCAGCGGAACGGGGAACGAGGTCGAGCTGACGTTCGATGTTCCCGCCGGTTTCCGCGAGGTGCGTGTTTACATCGCGTGGTCGGACCCGTCGTCCTCCTCGACCGAGGTTGTGAACGATCTCGATCTTCGCGTCTATGACGCTGCGAACGTGCTGGTGGGATCGTCGACCTTCAACGATGAGACGGTCGAGTCCGTTCGCGTCACCAGCGGCACCTCGGGCCAGTGGCGCGCTGTGATTCGCGGCGAGACCGTCCCGCAGCCGAGCCAGCGCTTCGGGATGATCGCCATGGCACGGCTGCGCGACGCTGCGCTGTCACTGAGTGCATCGGTCAGTGATAGCTGTGTGCGGCCCGGGCAGGCGTTCAGCGTTTCGACCACTGCTTCCAACAGTGGCTACACCGTCGCGGCCACGAGCGTCGAACTCGATCTGCCTGACGATGACAATGCGTTCGAGCTGCTAGACGTAGACATTCCTACCGAGGATCCGGCGCGCTCGAAGACCCTGGATGACACTCAGATCTGGCTGCAGTGGGCCTCCAACAAGTACGACGTGACGGTGGGCGAGGTAAACTCGTCGATCACACGCGACTTGACCTGGAACTTGAGAGCCGGCGCAGCCGCGAGCGATGCCGAGTATCTGCTCTATCTCTCGACCAGCGGTCGAGGCAGCAGCACCACGCCGATTCAGCGGCGGATTCGCATCGACAGTCAGCCGCCGAGCGTTGTCCGCTCGCTCACGAGCAGCTCGCACGTCATCGGCAAGTGCTCGAACAGCGATGCGATCACGATGCAGTGGGTTGCAGCCGGCGATCCTGGCCAGTGCGACATCGACGGTTACGGCCTGCTGTGGACTAACACGGCTCCTGCGCTCCCAGGTCAGGTCAGGGACATCGAAGAGGTCACGACGATCACCCAGACGCTCGGCAGTTCCGCGTCTGGCCGGTACTTCAACATTCGCGCCGTCGACAACGCCGGGAACTGGAGTGACGGCTACGAAAGCTCCGGACCGTACTACATCGACACGGTCGATCCGGGGGATGCGACGGCGCTCAGCAGCCCATCGCACCCGATCGGCTCGTGCAGCGGCAACAGCTCGGTCACGATCAAGTGGACGGCGGCTCCCGACGCGCACTGCGGCGTTGATGGATACGGATTGAACTGGACGTTGGGCGCGACCGGGATCCCATCAGCCGTCAAGGACATCGAAGAAGTAACACAGGTCACGCAGACGGTCGCGTACAGCAACTCGCCCCGCTACTTCAACATTCGCTCCGTCGATAACGCTGGGAATTGGGCCGACGGTTTCGCGTGGTACGGCCCGTTCACGATCGATCGACTTCCCGCCGCGATCAACGGCGTTTCGGTGACGAAGTCGGGGACCGATTTGCGGTTGTCATGGAGTGCGACCCCTGACGCTGACTACTACCGCGTGTATCGCTCCGCGTCGGCACAGATGACCGGCAAGGTGCAGCGCGGCGGCGACGTCGCGGCACCGGCAACGACGTCACTCGATGCAGGGGCTGCCATCGATGGGGCCCCCATCTACTTCTACCAAATCGTTGGAACCAACATCTGCGGCGCCGCTGGCCCGTGAGGAGGAAACAGACATGAATACTCGCACTGCACTTGTTCTCGGATTGCTGATCACCGGCTCGGTAGCGTTGGAGGCACCACACGCAATGGCGCTCTTGACCCCGGGACCGTTGGATGTCTCCAGCGCTCCCAACACTCAGACGGCACCTGCCGTCGCGTGGAGTCCGGTCTGCAATAGCTACTTGGTGGTGTGGCAAGACAAGCGCAACAACCTCGATGACGACATTTTCGGTGCCTACGTCAACAACGATGGAACCGCAGTTCTCGGCACGTTCAACCTGACGATGGGTCGGGCTGGAAATCAGCGTCTTCCGTCGGTGGCGTGGCAACCGAACCGCAAGTTCTTGGTGGTCTGGGAAGACGATGTCGCGGGCAACCGCGACATCTACGGCCGCGAGGTTGATTGCACCAAAACACTCGGGCCGATCGGTGCGATCGCCAGTGATCCGGCAGATCAGAAGGCGCCCGACGTCGCGTGCGTATACGGCAAGTGCTGGGTCGTGTGGGAAGACCTACGCGGTGGAACGCTCGACATCTACGGACAGCGCGTCGAACCCGGCATGGTGTTCGACGGCGTCAATACGCGAATCAGCGCGGTCGGGGCACCGGGCGCGCAGAACGCTGCTGCGATCGCCGCCAACGATCGCCCCGACGCAGGCTGCTCGCTCTACAGTTGGATGTCGACCTGGAGCGACGCGCGCAATCTGGCAACGACAGGCCTCAACATTTGGGATCAGCAACTCGCCGATCTCGGAGTGTGCGGCGGTAACCTGCCGGTCTACGAAGGAACCGCCGATCAATACAGTCCGGATATCGCTCATGGTAATGGTGCTTTGCCCGCCGACGATGCCTACTTGGACGTTTGGCAAGACCGGCGCGGCGCCAGCCCTGATCTCTATGCACGTCGTCTGAACGCATGGGGTGGCACGATTGGGATGGACTTCTCTGTTTCCGTTGGAGCTGGCTCTCAGGTCACACCGGCGGTCGCCTACGACACCACCAACCTCGAGTTCTTGGTTGTATGGTCCGACAACCGCAACTACTCCCCGCCGCTGCTCACTGACAAAGGCGACATCTACGCCCAGCGCGTGAACCTCGATGGCACGCTTGATGGCGCAAACCTGGTCATCTCGACCGCTGTCGGCAGGGAAGAACTCCCCGCCCTCGCCTACAACCCCGTCTCCGCTCGCTATCTGATCGTGTGGACCAAGGACGGCGACATCACCGCGCGCGGCTACTGGCCTTGAGTGAGTTGGTGTCTCGATTGCGAGTCTCTACTCGGCCGAGTGCTGTTGAGTAGAGACTCGCAGCGTTCCGGTGGGGGGGGTAGTGGCTCTCGATGTAGGTTGCTGCGCTGTGATGCCACGAGGCGGTTGCTGGCCGGCGCACGGCTACTCGTTGCGATATTCACGCTTGGGGATGTGGTTGTGTGCGGGAGATGCAGCGGCGAGCGACGAGATGATCGTTGGTCTTTTGCGGGCCCGGGTGATGCGCTTTTGCGGTGTGTGTCGACAGGCGTCGGCACGAGATCAGGCGCGGTGCGTGGAATCTTGGCGATCTGCTGCGGCAAGGTCTGCGCGCTGTCGTGGTGGGTGCCGACGGGCGTCGGCACGAGATCAGGCGCGGTGCGTGGAATCTTGGCGATCTGCTGCGGCA
>CAZAHQ010000012.1:19578-20086 GCA_964484415.1 uncultured Acidobacteriota bacterium
ATGTCTGCGCGCTGTCGCGGAGTGGTGGCTGGTATCGGCGAGACACGAGTTGCGCTTTGTGTGCCTCGCGGTGATCTGCCGCGTAGGAGCCACAGCACCGATCGCCGGTCGAATTCGTAAGCGGCAGGCCGTGCGTGGCGATTCTCGTGAGATGTCTGTCCGCTAGGGCGCGGCGATGGCCGACGATGACCGACATCGACTTTTCTGCTCTGCGTTGGGCTTGGAGTGAATCTCGAGGCCCGACTGTATCCTTCGTACGCTGTTGCTTTGCGGTTTGGAGCGCGTTGATTGTTGCCGCGACTCGCGTGTCGCTCTTGTCGGCGACGGTTGAGTGTGATGTCGCATTGACATCTCTCGCGTGCGCAAAAGAATTCCTATTTCTATATGCACTTTCGATTGCTGTTCGCATTATTTGTTTGTACCTTTGTGCAACGTCGAGGGTGCAGCGTGTCGCGTACATTCCAGCGTTCGAACAGATCATCTGCGCTCGCTGCGTGGCTTGCCGCAG
>CAZAHQ010000013.1:0-19971 GCA_964484415.1 uncultured Acidobacteriota bacterium
TGCACATTGTCCAGCAGGCGAATCGCACGCTCCGCTTCGCCGCGCGCCAACAGGACTCGCGCCAACGCCATCCAAGGAGGCGCGGGATCGGCACCCGGGACTGCTGCGGCACGCTGTGTGATCTCGACCGCTTGATCGACGCGACCCTCACCACCCAGCAAGCGAATCCAAGCGACCCAGGTCGGCGTATCGCGTGGGTCGATACGCGCGGCCGCTTCGAGTTGCGTCAGTGCACCGGTCAGCGCTTGAGGATCGTTGCTGCGCCGATACCGACCTATCAAAATCTCGGCCAGTACTCGACGGGCCGGCGCTTCATCCGGGTCCAGCTCGATCGCTTTGCGTGAACGGGCCTCGGCGCAGGCCAGGTCTTCCTCACGCAAACAAAGGCGTGCGAGGGTCGATTGCACCTGAACGGCGTTCGCATCCAGCTCGATGACCTGCTCGAGTTGCTTGCGAGCCTCACGCCACTTCCCCTGCTGCAGCAAGTCTTGGGCGTCGAGAAACAGCAGATAAGCCTCGGCCCGGGCACCGCTGGCCGGCGCCCCCACCGGGATCTCAGGTGCGGCAGAAACCGCGACCGTGGCAAACATCAGAGCGATCATCGGGGCGACATAGGGACGCATCGGGGTGTCGTTTCCTCGCAAGGATTCTATGCGTCGGCCTCTGCTCAGGCCCGCTTTTCGCGCGAATTCACAAGATCACCTGCCCAGGACTACGGCTGCGGCTCGAGCCGCCACCGGGGATCCGCTCCAACCAGGGTCCAACGCCGGGCGCGAAACTCGCCCGCCTCCCATCGATCCACCCATTCCTGGTGGAGATCGACGTGCTGAGTCGCCGAGAGCAGCGAGATCGCCACGTGTTGCTCACCTGCGGGCACGCGAAATGACGCAATCGCCGGCACGCCTTCCCTGACGCGCACGAGGCTGACGCGGCGACCCGAGACCCGCACCTCTATCAAACCCTCTTCCAATGGATGAGCGATTTCGACGACGGCGCGCCCCGGCTCTGGGGGAGCCATCGGTTCCTCACGATCCGCCGGCAGGGTGCTCGTGATCGGCGTTGGGTTCGGCGTTGGATCTGGCGTTGGACCCGGTGCGGGGCTCGCCGGCGCAGCGACGATCGGCGCCACCTTGTCGGGGGCCGCGATCATCGCCAAGGGCGCCAACGTGACCACCTTAGGGATCGGGTCACGAGCTGCGGTGTGGCGTTCGACCGGGAGGATCGTGGCGACCGATGCGCTCGAGTCACCGACCGGCTTGCGGTCGAGCCTTGGAGTCACCCATGCCGCAGCGCGCGGCGCATCGCGACGCATGCGCTCTGTTTTGGGGTGCGGAGTGCTCGAGGCTGTCGTGCGGATCGCTTGCACCGGGATCTCGCGTGGCGTGATCGTGCGCACTTCGAGAGAGGAACTGACGGGCGACGGTGCAACGACAACCGGCGACGCCGGCTCGAACTCGATCGCCAACGGAGGAACCGGTGGAGATGGCGGGACGGCAGCGAGCGCCGGCGCATTCACGATCGTGGCCGGACGCCACACACCGGCAAACCACGAGAAGGAGGCGACCGCGGCAACCGCGATTGCAGCACCGGCGACACTCGTCCACCGAACGGTTCGCGGGCGAGGCACGCGCCGCGTTTGAGCGAACGTGTCATCGACGATCCCGAAGCGCCGCTGAGTAGGGCGCCCGTTCTCCAAGTGGTCCGGAACGACGATCGTCTCCAGAGCCTGAGCGAACGACTCGCCATCGCCGAATCGGTGCGCCGGGTTCTTCTTCAATGCCCGATCCAAGAACGCCACCAAATCGAGGGGCAGGCCGGGGCGAATCGCCGAAACGGCGAGCGGTTCCTCATGCAAGATCCGATGCGATAGCTCGCGCACGGACCGGTGCTCGAACGGGTGCTTCCCACTCAGACCGCGGTAGAGCACGACCGCGAGCGAATAGAGATCGCTGCGTCCATCCAACGGCGAACCGCGCAGCCGTTCGGGCGGCAGATAGGCGGGTGTACCCCACAGATATTGATCGACCTCGACATCCTCCCAAGCCTCGATCCCTGTCTCGCCGGCAACACCGAAGTCGGTGATCTTCAATGTGCCGTCCGACGCAACCAGCAGGTTGGCCGGTTTCACATCGCGATGAACCACACCTTGCTGATGTGCGGCATGAAGCGCACGTGCCGCCTGCACCACCAGACAGACGATCTCAGCGGGAGGAAGCGGACCGCGCTCACGCAACAACTCTTCGAGCGAGACGCCGTTCACGAACTCCGTGACGAGGTACGGAAGTTCTCGTTCGCTCGCAGCATCGAGCACATTGACGACACCTGGATGTTTGACCCGCCCGAGCAGCGACGCTTCACGTCGCAAGCGCACTCGCAGCGGCAAGCTATTCGCGCGCCGGCCGTCATCGCGAAGGAGTTTGACGGCAACCACGCGCCCCGTGGAGCGCTCTCGGGCACGGTAGACGACACCGCTTGCGCCGCGTCCTACTTCTTCAAGCAGTTCGAAGCGGTCCAGCAACATGACGGCATCTCACTGCTCCCCAGTGTGGCGTCAATGTAGGGCCGGCATCGGAACGGCGGCCAGAGCGCGACGCCCGAACGTGAGGACAACGCGGTCGGCCACGGACGCGCCCATGGCCCGACGGCGAAGCGCGGACAGTTCAAAAAGAGTCGAGATGTAAGACGTCTAGGCTGCCGGCTTGGCTTGCGATGCGGCAATTGGAGAACGCAAGAGCCGAATCGTCTCGTCCAGCAACGGATCGCCACCCACCGCGTCGTCGTCGATCCGCGCACCCCCGGGGGTCACGATCTTGTCGGGGTCGATCCCCTTGCCGGCCCACGAGTAGCCGCTAGCTGTCTTCATTTCGCGGGTTGTCAGTAGCAACGAACCACCACTGCTGAGTGGAATCAACTCGGGGGTCGATCCCAAACCGAAACTCTGACGGCCGTAGAGCGTGGCCCCTGTCTTCTCTTTCAAGAGAATCGCCAGCGCTTCACCGGTGCCCGCGGTGCTTCCATCGATCAGCACCGAGAGCTTCGGTAGTCCCGCGCGCTGTGCTGCGGGCGCTTCGATCTTTTGTGTTTCACCTTGTCGCGGATTGAGCGTCAGGAGCGCGCCCCCGTCATAAAGCACTCCAGCCAACGGCACCAGGATCTGGGGATCCAATCCGACGACACCGCGCAGGTCGATCAGCCAAGGCTCCTGACTGTGTTGACCCACCATTGTCGCCAGCTCGCGACGCAGTGCCGAAGCGTCGAGTTGCTCCAGGTCCATCACACGCAGGTAGACCACGCCGTCGGTCTTGCTTTCCAGCGCAAACCCCTTGCCGGTGCGCGCCGCCAACATGATGGTCTTGTCTTCCAGCTTGAAGGTATCGCCGTTCAGGATCGTCAACTTCAATGGCGCACCGACGGCGCCGCTCAATCGATGACGCAACTGCGGCCAGGCCAGTTGGCGCGCCGGCTTCTCGCCAATGCGCCAGATCTGATCGCCGAGTTTGAGTCCGGCCTTGTCGGCCGGAGAGCCTGGATCGACCCGCACCACGACCGCGACACCCCCCGCGGGCAGTACTTCCATGCCGGTGCGGCCAGGTCCGGGGAGCGTTTGCAGTTCTTTTTCCTCGCCTGGCGCCAGATAGGCGCTCGCGACATCCAGGGACGCGACCATCCCGCGGAATGCTCCTTCGAGCAACATGGCGTCGTCGGTCGGCTCCACGTAGTTCTGCTTGGTCAGTCCGAGAACTTCGCGAAAGACCTGTAGGTAGCTGTAGGTCTTGCCGTCGCGAGGCCCAGCGGCAAAGGCCGCGATGGTTATCGACGACGCGAGCAAGACGACAAGGGCGACGGCGCGGGATCGGCTCATGGTCTGGAGAGGATAGGGCCATCGTGCCGTGCTGGGTAGCCAAACGCTGATTGGCCGCAGGGGCGGTTCCGCACACGCCCGCAGTTCTGTCAGGCCATCTTCGTGTTTAGGCGGCACTCGGCGTGGCTAATCCGCGAGACCGTGTCCGGTGATCTTCTCGAGCGCCTCTAGGTAGCGCTGCCGAGTCCCCTCGATCACGGCGATCGGCGGCACCGGGGCAGGAGGGGTCTTGTCCCACCCGGTAGACTCCAGCCAATCGCGCATGTACTGCTTGTCGAACGACGGCTGGCCACCACCCGCCTGATAGCGATCGCGTGGCCAAAAGCGCGACGAGTCGGGCGTGAGCATCTCGTCGCATATGGCGATCTTCCCGTCGATCACGCCGAATTCGAATTTGGTATCGGCAATGATGATCCCACGCGATTCGGCGTACGCAGCCGCCTTGGTGTAGATCTCGAGCGTCAACTCACGCAGTCGTTTCGCTGTGTCGGCGCCAAGGATATCGACCATGCGCGCAAAACTGATGTTGATATCGTGTCCGCTCTGCTCCTTGGTGGCCGGTGTGAAGATCGGCTCGGGAAGGCGGCTGGACTCGACGAGTCCTTTCGGCAACTCGATTCCGCAGACGGTGCCGTCGGTTTTGTACTCCTTCCAACCCGAGCCCGACAGGTATCCACGTGCGACGCACTCGACCGGGAACATCTCGGCCCGACGAACCAGCGCACTGCGCCCCGCGAGTACCGCCCGATGCACCTGTAGATCGGCCGGAAAATCGGCGATCCGATCGGCCACGTTGTGGTTGCCGACGATCGGACGACACCACTCGAACCAAAAGCTCGAGATCTGATGCAATACCTTCCCCTTGTCCGGAACCGGTTTGGGCAACACCACATCGAAAGCCGAGATGCGGTCGGTGACCACGAACAGAAAGTTCGAACCGTACTTGTAGATGTCTCTCACCTTCCCGCGTGAAACGAACTCGAGACCAGGGAGCGCGGTTTCAACGATACCGTCCATCCGAATCACCTCTAGCGGGCGTCGTGCACGATGCGCCCGGCGACGATGGTCATGACCGGCGCACCCTTCGTGCGCCACCCTGCGAAACATGTGTTGTGTCCTTTGCTGCGGAACCTCGAGGCATCGATGATCGATTCGCGCTCCAAATCGAGCACCGTAATATCCGCCGGTTCACCGGCGGCGAGACTTCCGCCCGGGACACCGAGCGCCTGCGCAGGGCCCGCGGATAGCAGCTCGATCAGCCGTGACAGCGGCAGACCAGCCTCGTTCACGATCTTGGTCAACAGCACCGGAACGGCGCTTTCCAACCCCACGACGCCGAACGGGGCGCAACAAAACTCGGCGTTCTTCTCATCGTCGGTGTGTGGCGCGTGATCGGTGGCGATCACATCGACGGTATCGCGCAGCGCTTTCAACAACGCGAGTCGGTCCGACTCGGGGCGAAGCGGCGGGTTCATCTTGTAGATCGTGTCGAAACTCTCGAGCACGGCGTCTGTGAGCGTGAGATGGTGTGGCGTCACTTCGCATGTCACGTTGACTCCGCGCTTCTTGGCGGCCTGTACCAACGTCAGACCACGCGCCGTGGTGACATGCTGCAGATGTAATCGTCCGCGCACGTCCTCGGCGAGAATCAAATCGCGCGCGATCATGACGTCCTCGCCGGCTCCCGGCCAACCTGGCAGACCGAGTCGCGCCGACGTTTCCCCTTCGTGCACGACCCCCTTTCCTACCAACGACTCGTCCTGTTCGTGAACCAAGACCGGGATGCCGTAGATCTGCGCCCATTGAAGCGCGCGCCGCATGATGCCGGAGTCGCTGATCGGACGGCCGTCATCGCTGATCGCCACCACGCCAGCGCTGACCATCTCGCCGATCTCGGCGAGTTCCGTACCCAAAAGCCCTTTGGTTACCGCACCGACCGGATAGACCCGCACCGAACCGTGTCGCTTGGCTTCATCGACGATCAACTCGGTTATCGCCCGGCAGTCGTTGACCGGGAGCGTGTTGGCCATCGCCGCAACAGCGGTGAAACCACTGGTCGCGGCCGCCGCGCAGCCGGCTGCAATTGTTTCCTTCGACTCCTGCCCCGGCTCGCGCAGATGCACGTGCATGTCGATAAATCCGGGACACACGACGAAGCCGTCGAGATCGATCGTCGTGCCGCTGCCGGTGCGCGTGAGACGTTGGCCGATCCGCTCGATCCGTCCACCTTCGATCAGCACATCGCGCACGGCATCGAGCCCGGATGCCGGATCGATCACACGCCCACGACGCAACAACACGCTCTTCATGCCGCGGCCCCTTCGCCGCCTAGCAGCCAATACAGCACCGCCATGCGCACGGCGACGCCGTTGGAGACCTGCTCGGTAATCACGCTTCGCTCCGAGTCGGCGAGTGATCCGTCAATCTCCACCCCACGGTTCATCGGGCCGGGGTGCATCACGATCGCGTCGGTTCGCGCCGATTCCATCCGCTCCGCGGTGAGCTTGTAGGCGCGCGCGTACTCTTTGAGACTCGGGACGTAGCCACTCTGCATCCGCTCGAGTTGCATCCGCAGTGTCATCACAACGTCGGCGTTCTCGAGTGCGCGTTGCGGCACGATCGTGGCTTTGCAACCGAGTGCTTCGATGCCGGGCGGCAGCAGTGTGGGGGGGCCGCAAACCCAGACCTGACTCCCCATCTTCGACAACAGGTGGATATTCGAACGCGCGACCCGGCTGTGTTGAATGTCTCCGAGGATCGCGACCTTCAGCCCCGAGAGGCGGCCGTGATGATGGCGAATCGTCATGGCGTCGAGCAGTGCTTGCGTCGGATGCTCGTGCCAGCCGTCCCCCGCGTTGATCACCGCCGCCGAAACCACGCGCGAGAGCAGCTCAGGGGCACCCGATTCCGGATGTCGAATCACGATCGCGGCGGGGTGCATCGCCTGCAGAGTGCGCCCCGTGTCGAGCAACGACTCCCCCTTCACGAGACTACTTCCCGACGCGGTGATGTTGATCACATCGGCCGACAGCCGCTTGGCGGCCAACTCGAAGCTGGTGCGCGTGCGGGTCGACGGCTCGACGAAAAGATTGATCACCGTTCGACCGCGAAGCGTCGGCACCTTCTTGATCTCGCGACCTCCCAGATCGCGAAAACTCTCGGCGGTATCGAGGATCCGCAAGATCTGTTCGGGTGTGAGCGAGGCGATGCCGAGCAGATGTCGCGGCGCGCTCATCGACGGCCTCGCTTGGGCCGCGCCTTGCGCCGCAGCGCCCCTGTCGGCTTCCCGACCGGCGGCGCATTCTTGCGCTTCGGGACGGTCGGTTGAATCACCACAACCTCGTCGGGAACGCCGTCGATCTCCGAGAGACGCACCTCGATGACCGATCCTGCTGGCGCATCGAGGCGCCGCCCGACCACGTCCGGCTGGATCGGGAGCTCGCGACCGCTGCGATCGATGAACGCGGCCAACTGAACACGGGCCGGCCGCCCGAAGTCGGAGAGCGCATCGAGCGCGGCGCGCACCGTGCGCCCGGTGTGGAGTACGTCATCGACCAACACGACCGTACGGCGATCGATGTCGAATGGGATCGAGGTCGCGCGCAACAGCGGCGCCGAAGAAACCCGGGTGAGATCGTCGCGATAGAGGTTGATGTCCAGCATTCCCACCGGTGGTCGAGGTGACCCAGCCGCCGCGATGCGATCGGCCAATCGCTTCGCCAATGGGGCGCCGCGCGTGTGCACGCCGACGAACGCGATCTCCGGGCCGCCGGCCGCGGCCTCGAGGATTTGGTGCGCCATGCGGGTGAGCGTGCGCGCCATCTCCTCCGCGGTCATGACTCGTTGGGGCCGGACCACAAAGCACCTCGTGCCATCGTGCAGGGAAGGCGCGTGTGGATATCACGCCGCGCCAGGGGCGTCAATCCGCATCGGTTCCCACCGCACCGAAACTCGGGACGGCAACCACCGGACGGCGCTGCAGGAAATCGGGAGTGAAAGCTCGCGGCACGAGTGGCCCCATGTTCTCGGCAGCCGGGAGCCCTTGCGACCACAACAGCGTCGGCAACAACGAGGTCACCGGTATCGGCTCAGCCCACGATCGCCCCGGAGAGACCCCCTCGCCCCCGAATATCACCATTCCCAACTGAGGACCCTCCCACGATGCGGTGGGGGTTTCGGCACCGATCAGTGCTTCCCAAAGGCGGCGCGTATCGTGTCGCGGCACCAGGCCCTGCGGGCTGATCAACATCACCCTAGCGCGCGGCCCAAGCGTGTCGAGCAACTGCCCGAGCGGCGTGTCGAGTTCGCGCAGCACGCGGATCAACGTCCGCCCATAGGCATCGAGCTCCCGCTCCGAAACGGCGCGCGCTGTCTTCGCCTCCTGCAGGCCACCGAACTGTCGTGCAAGCCGCGGATAGCCGGAGAGTCGCACCCACAGCAGATCGACGCGCCCCGCCGTTGCAACCCGTTGAGCCACACTCAGCGTGCAGAGGTCCTGACCGAGCGTTTGCTTCAACAAGCGATTGGCCTCCGCACGCGAGGGCAACTCGTCGGCTGTCGCACTGAAGAAGCGATCGCCCACCGTGATCGGCTCAGGGCATGCCACGCTGCCGAGCGGGGATGGCAGAAGCACCTCGCGCGGGGACTGGAGCGCCTTGTCGTCGAAGGCAAGTTGCGCTTCGCTCGAAGACCAACGGAGCGGATCGCCGATCATCGCCGAACGCAAACCGAGCGCGCGCGCGATTCCCGGTAGCGCTACCGTACGCACCGCTTCGCGATCGTTGGGGATCGTCTCCCACAACGGCTCGAACATCAGCTTGCGCAGAAAGAGCCCGCGAGGCAGCAACGCAAACGAGACGTTCCCGCCACGCGGTCGATGACGCGCCTCGCCGAGCACGCCATGTTCGGGCGGCGTTCGGCCGGTCAGTAGTGAGGTGTGCACGACCAGCGGCGCCGCCAACGGCCCCGGGTCGACAGGTGCCGACGCACCTCTGGCCAGCAACGATTCCAACGCCGGGGTCAGTCCGCGCTGAGAGGCTTCGCGCACCGTCGGAAGATCCAGTCCGGCGATCTCGATCACGAGTGCAGGCCCCTCCGGTACGAAATCGGAGAGCGATGCAGGACGTTCGAACAATGGACGGACACGCCGCAGATCGGCGATCACTCCGAACGTGATCGTCACAGCCAATCCGATCGTCGCGACGACAGGCGCACCGATGCGTCCTGGGTGCTCGAGGTCGACCAGCATCAACACCAAGAACGCGATCGCGGTCAGCCCACACGTGGCGATGAGTAACGAGAGCGCCAGTTGCGAGACGCGCGGCAAGAGTGCCCCGACCTCTTGCATCTCGAGTCCCGCTGCAACGCCGAGCAGCAGGGCGTCGAGCAGCGCGAAGCGCACGACGTAACGCAATCGCAAGCCGCGCCCCGTGGTGTGACCAACGCGCAGCGAGACCGCGATCAGTACCAGCCCGGGACCAAGCAGCACGAACATCACCATGATCGCTGGACCCAACGCGATCAGCGTATGAACAAAGCCACCCAACGTCAGCGGCGGTTCAGGGTTGATCAGAAACAGAAGCAGCGTGAGCGCCAAGCCGGCCCAGATCGCAGCGAGCGCGGCGTCGACCACCAGCCACTGCGCTGGTCGCCATGCCGCCGCCATGCGTCGGCGCCAGCCGCGCGGACTCGTTCCGCGATTTTTCGGGCGATTTGTTGCCGGTTCGAGCGTGGCCATGGCCGGCAGAATAAACCCGCGGGTAGAATCCGCCGATGCCGCACAACCGGACTGTTGCTGTTGCCGAGCAGTGGGACCTCGGATCGGGGTACCACCTGCTCAGACTCGAGGCCCCAGATCTGGCCGCCACCAGTCGTGCCGGTCAGTTCGTGATGCTCGGGCTCCCTGAAATCAACGCGATGCTGATCCGCCGACCGTTCTCCGTCGCGCGGGTCGCTCCCGATCCTGCCGATGGTCCGCCCCGACAGATCGAGGTGCTCTACAAAGTCTTCGGCAACGCAACGCTCGCGCTCTCCAGATTGCGCAAGGGAGACTCGGCCGCCGTGCTCGGTCCGTTGGGCCACGGATTCACGATTCCTGACGATGGCAGCGAGTTGGTGCTGGTGGCGGGTGGAATCGGCAACGCGATCTTCCCGCTGCTGCTGCAGCAGCTCGGAGCGACCCACGCCAAACCCCAGATGATCTTCGGCGGCCGATCACGCACCGATCTGACGCTCTTGGACTGGTTCCAAGAGCGGTGTGCGGTGATCACCACCACGGAAGATGGAACTCACGGCGAGAAAGGGCGCGTGACCGCTCCACTTCAACGACTGCTCGACGATCGCTCGAATCGGCGGCGAACCGTCATGACCTGCGGCCCACACCCGATGCTCCGAGCCGTGGCGCAGCTCTGCGAACAGCGCGGCGTCGTCTGCCAGGTCGCCACCGAGGAAACGATGGCGTGCGGCTTCGGGGTTTGTCTGGGTTGTGTGATCCCGAAGCGAAACCCGACCGACGACTTCGAGAAATTCGTGCGCGTGTGTTGCGAGGGACCTGTCTTCGACTCGCGCGAGATCGTGCTATGAAGAGCGGCGTCAGCTTGTCGATCGATTGCGGCGCCGGGCTGACGTTGAAGAACCCGGTGCTGACCGCCAGCGGCACCTTTGGCTACGGCATCGAGTTCGAGCCATACCTCGAACTCTCCGCACTCGGCGGCTACGTCACCAAGGGAATCAGCCCTCGATCGCGCGGCGGCAACGCTCCGGCGCGGATCGTGGAAACACCGTCGGGAATGCTGAACGCAATCGGCCTTCAGAACGTCGGCGTCGATCGTTTCATCACAGAGAAGCTGCCGCAGATGCGCGGACGGGACACCGCGATCGTGGTGAACGTTTTCGGCACGTCGATCGAGGACTACATCTTCGTGACCGAGCGGTTGGAACAAGCCGAAGGTATCACCGCCCTCGAGCTGAATCTCTCATGCCCAAACGTGCACGAGGGGGGGTTGGAGATCGGCCGCTCAGCGCAAGCGATCGAGCAGTTCACGCGCGCGGTTCGCGAGCGCACCGTCAAGCCGCTGTGGGTAAAACTCACACCCAACGTCAGCGATATTGCAGAGATGGGGCGGGCCGCGGTCGCCGGCGGCGCCGACGCACTCTCGCTGGTCAACACCTACGTCGGGATGGTGATCGACATCGAACGGCGTACACCGGTCCTGTCGCACAAGACGGGAGGACTCTCCGGGCCGGCGATCCGGCCGTTGGCGATCGCCGCCGTCTATCAGGTTGCCAAGGCGCTTCCAGGAGTCCCGTTGTGCGGAATCGGCGGGATCGTGTCGGCGCGCGACGTCGTGGAGTATTTGATGGCGGGAGCGTCGTGCGTTCAGATCGGCACCGCCAACTTCAACGATCCAAGTGTCGCGACGCGCGTGATTTCCGACTTGCACCAGTGGTGCGTGTCGCATGATGTGACCGACGTGAAGCAGCTCATCCGCGCTGCGCATGAGTAGACCGAGGTAGAGATCGATGACAGCTCGCGAGCGACTGGCGGTGGCGTTGGATGTTCCTGACCTGGCGGCAGCGCGTGTTCTCGCACAGGCACTCCAAGGCCGCGCCGGAGTCTTCAAAGTCGGACTGGAGTTGTTCGTCAGTGACGGCCCCGCGGCGGTTGAAGCGGCCGGTGCCTTCGGTGCAGCCATCTTCCTCGACCTGAAGCTGCACGACATTCCGCGCACGGTCGGGGCCGCCGTTCGCTCGGCGCGCTCACTCGGAGCGAAATACCTCACGCTGCATGCACTGGGTGGTCCCGCGATGATCGCGGCGGCGCGCGATGCGGCCGAAACCGCTCACGGCGAGCGCACGAAACTGCTCGCCGTCACGGTGCTGACATCGCACGATGAGGCGGAACTGCGTCGCATCGGACTGGGTCGAGCCCCGCACGAAGAGGTGCTGCGTTTGGCCGAGATGTCGATCGCGGCCGGCGCCGATGGTCTGGTCTGTAGTCCACAGGAAATCGCCGCCCTGCGACAAAGACTCGGCCCTCAGGTCTTGATCGTCACCCCGGGTGTGCGGCCCCGCGGCAGCGACAAGGGCGATCAGGCGCGTGTCGCCACTCCCGGCGAGGCGATTCGCGATGGTGCCTCGCTCTTGGTCGTGGGACGACCGATCGTGGCCGCGACCGATCCTCGTGCCGCCGCCGATGCGATCCTGCAAGAGATCGCTGAAGCGATGCAGTGAGCGCTGCCGGTTCGCGCTGCACCTCATGCGGCACCGCGTTGCCGCTGGTCTTGGCCTATCCGCTCTGCCCGTGCGGCGGGGTGCCGTCGCTCGCCGCGGTGCGCGACCCTGGGCCACCCTCCTCCATCGCCGGCACGACACTGTGGCGTTACCGCGCGGCATTTCCGCTCCCCGACAGGTTGGCTCCAGTAACGTTGGGGGAAAGCGCGGTACCGCTTCAGCCGTTGGCGCTCCCAGGCGTACGCCCCGGAGTGTTTGCGCTACGAGACGATCTGCTCCCGACCGGATCGTGGAAGGACCGCGGTTCCACGTTCTTGATCGCCGCGATGGCGGCGCACGGCTACACCGATTTGATCGAAGACTCGTCCGGAAATGCGGCGCTGTCGTTGGCACGTTACGCGCAAGTCGCCGGGATCTCGTTCACCGCGTTCGTGCCGGCAGCCGCCACGGCGGTCAAGAAAGAGTTGATTCGCGAGGCTGGCGCCACGCTGGTCGAAGTTCCGGGGCCGCGCAGCGAAACCACCAAAGCGGCTCAGCGCGCCGCCATCGAAGGCCGCGCTTGGGCCGCCCACGCACTGCAACCGTTGCATGCCGCAGGCGCCGCCACCGCTGCCTTCGACATCGTCGAGACACTCGGTCGATTTCCGGGAGCGGTCGTGATGCCGGCAGGTCAAGGCGGATATCTCGCCGGTGTCGCCGCAGGGTTCGAAGCGATGTCACGAACACGCGGGGTTCCGATGCCGCGCTTGATCGGCGTGCAGTCGATGAATTGCCGCCCGTTGGTGCGTGCGTTCGACGACAAGCGCGAGCACAGCGCGTCGTGGACCGAGCCGCTCGGATCCTCGCTCGCCGAAGGCGTGCAGATCGTTGCGCCGCGTCGCGATCGCGAAGCGATAGCGGCGGTGCAACGCAGCGGCGGGGCGTTCGTCGCCGTGACTGAACTGGCTCTGGAGCGAGCGGTGCGTTTGGCTTGGCGAGAGGGGCTCCGAATCGAGCCGACCGCAGGACTTGGCTTGGCGTTTCTGCTCGATGCAAACACTCGCATGTTGGCCGGCGTCGAGGATGTTGTCGTGTTGCTTTCCGGTCACGGCGTTCGCAACGGACGCGCGTTGATCGACGGCCTCTAGTTCGTATGTCGACGCCGCTGTTTCCGGGGCCGCCTCCGCCCCGGCACGATGCGCCGCTCGCCGAGCGGATGCGGCCGCGCCGATTGGAACAGGTACTCGGTCAGCGTCAGCTTCTCGGTGACGGCGGATTCCTGCAGCGCGTGCTCACAGCCCGGCGCTTGCCGTCGTTGTTGCTGTGGGGCCCGCCGGGCAGCGGCAAGACCACGCTGGCGCGATTGCTCGCGGCCGAAACCAGCGCCGAGTTTTTTCAACTCTCGGCCGTCTCATCCGGTGTCAAAGACGTCCGCGATGTCGTGACGCGAGCAGCCGAGCTGCGACGTCGCGGCCAGCGCAGCGTGCTGTTCATTGACGAGATCCATCGATTCAACCGCGCTCAACAAGATGCACTCTTGCCCGCCGTCGAAGAAGGGACCGTGATCCTGATCGGCGCGACCACCGAGAATCCGGCACACAGTGTGGTGGCTCCTTTGATCTCGCGGTGCCGTGTGGTCGTGCTCGAGCCACACACGCGCGACGATCTGGTGGCGCTGTTGCAGCGGGCGATGAGCGACACGGAGTCGGGTCTCGGCGCGCTCGGGCTTCATGCCGCGCCCAGCACGCTCCAGGCTTTGGCCGAGGAAGCAGACGGCGATGCGCGCCGTGCGCTCACCACACTCGAGATCGCGTCGACACTGGTAGGGGGAACGGAGCTGACGGCTGACGATGTTCGGCGCGCAGCCCAAGCCCGGTTACTGCGCTCGGATCGTCAAGGGGACACTCACTACGACCTCGCCTCCGCGTTCATCAAATCGCTGCGAGGTTCCGATCCCGATGCCGCGGTCTACTACCTGATGCGCATGATCGAGACCGGCGAGGACCCGCTGTTTCCGGCGCGGCGGATGCTGATCTTCGCCGCCGAAGACGTGGGGCTGGCGGACCCACAGGCACTATCGATCGCTTTGGCTGCCGCGCAGTCGTTCGAGCGATTGGGTTTGCCGGAGGGAACATTGCCGCTCTGCCAAGCGGCCCTCTATCTGGCGACCGCAGAGAAATCGAATTCGGTGATCGTGGCGCGTGATCGCGCGATAGAAGCGGTGCGACGACATGGCACCGCGCCGATCCCCGACGCACTGCGCGACGGCACGGCCGCGTTGTCCTCAGCGCTCGGACTCGGCGTCGGCTATCGGTATCCGCATGCCGAACCTGGACACCATGCGCCGGTCCCGTACCTGCCACTCCCGCTGCAGGGTGAGCGATTCTACGAACCTTCAACGCAAGGCGCGGAAGCGCAGGTCGCCGAGCGCGTGGCGCGTTGGCGCGAAGCCGTTCGGCGCGAGCGACAGAAATAGCGAGCCGCTGTTCCAGTTCGGGGCAAATGCTCGCGCTGCTGCTCAGTGCCACGTCAACGGATCGGAACCTAGATTCCTGCCTCGCATGCGCGACGACGACCAGACCAACATCCACTCGATCGAAACACGCCTTTCGGGAATGGCCAACGCCACCGCGTGCGTGGTGATCCTGAGTTGCTCCAACCAGTTGCTGGTTGGGAGATTGTTGAGGCTCGAGAAACCGACCATCGTCATAGGGCGGGACGATCTTTCCGACTTTCAGGTCGTCGACGATGGGATCTCTCGGCGCCATGTCCGCCTCGAGCGCGAGCCTGACGGCGGATGGCGCCTGCACGATCTGGGTTCCACCAATGGAACGTTCGTCAACGGCCGCCTGACGCGCCGACAACGACTCAACGATGGCGACAGGATCCAAATCGGTCGAACGACAGTACTGAAGTTCGGAGTTCAAGATCAAATCGAGGAGAGCTATCAGCGATCGCTCTACGATCGTGCCACGCGCGATGGCCTGACAGGCCTCTACAACAAGAAGTTCTTCCTCGATGCGCTCGTGCCGGCGGTGGCCTCCAGCGTCCGACACGCCACGCCGCTTTCGCTGATGATGCTCGACATCGATCACTTCAAGCGGATCAACGATACCTTCGGCCACCCGGCCGGCGACACGGTGCTACGCGAGGTATCGCAAGTACTCACCCGCATCGTTCGTGCCGAGGATGTGTTGGCACGGTATGGGGGCGAAGAATTTGCGCTGCTCTTGCGCGAGACCGATCAGGAACGGGCCGAAGCGTGTGCGGAACGCTGCCGCGGAGCGGTTGAAACACAACTGTTCGATCCCTCGTCACTGCGAATCAGGGTCACACTCAGCGCCGGCGTCGCGTCCCTGCCCGATCGCGAGCTGCTCGATGTCGACGCATTACTCGGCGCCTCCGATCGCGAGTTGTACGAAGCGAAGCGGCTGGGCCGGAATCGAGTCTGCTCGCGCTCCCGAAGCGCGGCCCTGGCGTGAACGTGCCGCGATGACGACCCTCACCAGTCGGGTCCTTCAGATTCTGCGGCGTCCGATTCTCCTCTCGACTTCCTCGACAGGTCCCGAACTGCCCTCAGAGCCGCTTGCGTCGCGGGACGACACCGCGGCGGTTCGCACACTGACCGGCGTGCTGAGGTTCTACGGCGAGCAGGCGATCGCCGTCGAAGGGCTCGACGCACGGCAGTCGGCCGAGCAGTTTCGCGCTTGGGCCGAGCATGTCCGAGCGGGAACCCGCGCGCCCGGCACGGCGAGTGCAGCACCGGATGGAGCGCGGGATTGGGACGCCGTCTACAGCGCGTTCGCGCGACATCGCGCCGACGAAAAGTCGAAGGTCGAAGCCAGCGCCGCAGGACTACGAGACACACTGTTTTCCGTGATTCAGCGGCTCGGTCGTTCGATCGGGGATGGGCGCACGACCGACGCCTCGATCCAGACGCAAATCGGCCGCTTGAGGCGGACCGCCGCCGGAGCCTCTGTCGACGCGTTGCGCCGCGAGGTGCTCAGCACCATCGACGCGATTGGGCAGGCGCTGCAAGAGTCGCGCGCGCGGCAGGAACAGATGCTGGCGACACTCGGCGCAGAGTTGAGAGTGCTTCGCGATGAGCTGCATCAGGCACGCACCAAGATGGAGACCGATGGCCTGACGCGGGTCTACAACCGGGCCGCTCTCGACGGTCACCTCTCGCGAATCTGCTCGATCGCTGGTTTGTCGGGCGACCCGGCCTGCCTGCTGATGGTCGATGTCGATCACTTCAAGACGATCAACGACACGTACGGTCATCCGGCGGGCGATGAGGTGCTGCGCCGCCTGGCTGACACCGTGGTGCGGACGTTCCCGCGTCGTACCGACTTCGTCGCGCGCTATGGAGGCGAGGAGTTCGCGGTGGTGCTGCCGCAAGAGGGGCGCGAGACCGCGCGAACACTCGGGGCACGCCTGTTGGTGAATACACGAAACACGGGGATCCAATTCGGGAGCGCGACGTTGCACATCACGATCTCGATCGGCGTTGCCGTCCTGCATCCGGGTGAGGACGCAACCTCCTGGGTCGCTCGCGCTGATCAGGCGCTTTATCGCGCAAAACAGGAAGGCCGCGACCGTCTCGTCGAAGGCTGACCCCGCGCGCGACGAAATCCTGGATAATTCCGGCCCATGGACTACGAAAAGCTTGGGGCGTTCTATCTGGGGAAGCGATACGACGCGGCGTCCGCCAAACCGACGGATGATCTGATCCTGTACGATTCGCGCGATCTCACCACGCATGCGGTCGTGGTCGGCATGACCGGGAGCGGCAAGACCGGTTTGTGCCTGGCGCTCCTCGAAGAGGCGCTGATCGACGGCGTCCCGGTGATCGCGATCGATCCCAAAGGCGACATCGGCAACTTGATGCTGACATTCCCTCAGCTGCGGCCCAGCGACTTTCGTCCTTGGGTCGACGAGGGACAAGCACAGCGTGAGGGGACAACGGCTGACCTGCTCGCCGACAAGACGGCGACACAGTGGCGAACCGGACTTGCTGCCTGGGGCCAGGGCCCGGACCGCATTGCCAAGCTGCGCGAGGCGGGTGACGTCGCGATCTACACGCCGGGAAGCGAAGCCGGTTTACCGCTCGCCGTGTTGCGCTCGTTCGCCGCACCGGCGGCAACGTTGGCTGACGATACCGATGCTTGGCGCGACCGGATCGAGGCTGCGGTCAGCGGACTGCTTGCGTTGGTCGGTATCGACGCCGATCCAATGCGGAGTCGCGAGCACGTGATGCTCTCGCAGCTGATCGATCGCGCGTGGCGCGACGGACGGGATGCCGACCTGACCTCGTTGATTCAGGCGATTCAGAAACCGGGATTCGATCGAATCGGAGCTTTCGATCTGGAGTCGTTCTACCCGGCCAAGCAGCGGATGGAACTCGCGCTCTCGTTGAACACGCTGCTGGCTTCTCCGTCGTTTGCCGCGTGGGCCAACGGCGAGCCGCTCGATATCGCGCGTCTGCTGCACACGCCGCAAGGCAAGCCGCGCATCTCGATCGTTTCGATCGCGCATCTCGGCGATGCCGAGCGGATGTTTTTCGTAACGCTGCTGTTGCAAGAGATCGTCTCGTGGATGCGACTCCAGCCTGGAACGAGCAGCCTTCGCGCGATCCTCTACATGGACGAGGTCTTCGGCTACCTGCCGCCGACCGCCAACCCGCCGTCGAAGAAACCGCTGCTGACCTTGCTCAAGCAGGCGCGGGCTTTTGGTCTGGGATGCGTGCTGGCGACCCAGAATCCAGTCGACCTCGACTACAAAGCACTGTCCAACGCGGGGACGTGGTTGCTGGGCCGGCTCCAAACCGAACGTGACAAAGCGCGGGTGATCGAAGGATTGGAAGGGGCATCCGCCGCTGCCGGGCACAGTTTCGATCGAGCGCAGATGGAAGCGACGCTGGCCGGGCTGAGCAATCGGGTGTTCGTGCTCAACAACGTGCACGAGGATCACCCCGTCGTGTTTCAAACGCGCTGGGCCATGAGTTATCTGCGCGGCCCGTTGACGCGTGCACAAATTCAAACGCTGATGACGCCGCAGAAAGCGGCGCCCGTCGCAACGCCCGCCACTAACCCCGTTGCGTCGCGCGTCACTACCCGCACGCCAACGGCCTCGGGCCCGGCAACGACGCGGCCGGTCGTGCCGGCAGGCTTGGAGGAGTTGTTTCTTGCCGACGCTGGCCCCTTGAGACCCTCGCTGCTCGGGTGCGCGAAAGTGCACTTCGTTCAAGCCAAGGCGCAGCTCGACGCCTGGAACGATCTGGTGGTGATCGCGCCGCTCAGCCCTGGCTCTGCGGGTGATTTTTGGGAGTCGGCGCAAGCCGATGAGATCGAGTTGCTCAACCGTGTCACAGCGCGAGCGCCCGACGGCTCTTCGTATGAACCGTTGCCGGTAGCACTCGACGCCAAGGCGATCGGAAAACTCGCGGCGACATTGGAATCGTGGATCTATCGCAGTCACATGTTGCGGCTGTGGCAGTGTCCTGAACTGAAGCTGATCTCCAGAACCGGCGAGAGCGAGGGCGAGTTCCGGATTCGCGTGACGGACGCCGCGCGGATCGCGCGCGATGCCAAGGTCGACGCCTTGCGTGCCAAGTACGCACCCAAGGTTGCGCGATTGTCCGAGCGGCTTCGCACCGCAGAACAGCGTGTCGCGCGGGAGCAGGTACAAGCACAGCAGTCGCAGGTCCAGTCCGCGATCTCTGTTGGAGCCACCGTTTTGGGAGCGCTGTTCGGACGCAAGTTGGTGGGAGCTTCGACCATCGGACGCGCCACCACCGCGGCGCGCGGGATCTCACGCTCTCGGCAGGAGCAGGACGATGTCGCGCGCGCCAGCGAGTCGGTAGAAACGCTGCGTGCACAGATGGCCGAGCTCGAGGCTGAATGCCAAGCCGAAGTCGCGTCGTTGAGCTCGGGCGCGGCACCGGTGATCGATACGCTCGAGCTGACACCGAAGAAAAGCGACATCACGGTGACCCGCGTCGCACTCGCCTGGATCGAGGCGTGAGCGACCGGCTGCGCGCCGCGTACGACCCGGCACAGTACCGCGCCAGAGCGCACGCGATGGTCGAGCAGATCGGCGCTTACCTCGCGCGCGCCACGAAGGCCGATGCGACCCTTCCCGTGATGCCGGCCACGGGATTCGAGCCACTTGCCGAACTGTTCCCTGCCCGGTTCGAGGCGGCGACGGAATCAACGACCGCGGCACTGATCGACCGCGTGCTGGCAGACTCGACTCACTTGCATCATCCGCACTTCGTTGGTCATCAGGTCACGGCGCCTTTGCCACTAGCCGCGCTCGCCGAGCACGTGTCGGCGCTTCTGAACAACGGGATGGCGGTCTTTGAAATGGGACCGGCCGCAACCGCAATGGAGCAAGCACTCGTACGCTTCTTCGCGGCACAGTTCCGCTTTCCAGAGCAATCCGA
Organism: uncultured Acidobacteriota bacterium; assembly: GCA_964484415.1. Classification (GTDB taxonomy): domain Bacteria; phylum Acidobacteriota; class Polarisedimenticolia; order J045; family J045; genus JANNUT01. The sequence continues at coordinate 19,521 of CAZAHQ010000013.1, forward strand.
TGGGCTTCTCACCTCCGGCGGTTCCGCTGGCAACCTCACCGCCCTGCTCGCCGCGCGCCAGGCCCGCGCCGGATTCGATGTCTGGCACAACGGTGCGCACAGCGGGCCGCCGCTCGCCGTGTTGGTCTCGGACCAAGCGCACTACTGCGTCGCGCGCAGCGTTGCCCTGATGGGTTGGGGAGAGGGCGGGGCTCGACCGGTCGCCTCCGACGAGCGCTACCAAGCAGACCCCCAGGCACTCGGCGCGGCACTCGACGCAGCGCACCACGCGGGGCGTCGGCCCGTCGCGGTCGTGGTCAACGCCTGCAGCACAGCGACCGGTAGCTTCGATCCGATCGAACCGATCGCTGACTTCTGTGCGCGCGAAGGGCTGTGGCTGCATGTCGATGCAGCCCAGGGTGGCGCCGCAATCCTCTCACCGAAGTATCGGTCGCTCCTGGCCGGCATCGAG